>JAAFHH010000437.1 GCA_013297545.1 Alphaproteobacteria bacterium | reverse complement strand
GACCCCCGCGGGCAGAGTGCTGAGGATCGGCAATGCCCGGATCGCCGCCGTTGCTTGACCCAGCGGCACGCCTGCGAGGTCGGCTTCCACCTTCACCTGGCGGCGGCGATCGAAGCGGGAGACGGCGGCATCGCCCGCGCCATAGCGGATGTCCGCCACGGCTTCCAGCGGCACGCTGCGGCCGGCCCCGGTCGGCACGGCGAGCCGTTGCAGCACCTGGACATCATCCCGGTCGCTGCGGGCGAGGTGGACGCGCACGGGGATGCGTCGGCCATCCAATTCCAGCTTCGCGAGGTTGGCGTCGATCTCCCCAATCGTGGCGATGCGCACGGTCTCCGCGATCGCATCCAGCGCCACACCGGCAGCGGCTGCTTGTTCGGGTTTCGGTTCGATGCGCAGTTCCGGGCGTTCCAGCGGAATGGCGGCGGTGACATTGGCCAGTTCCGGCAAGGCCCGCATCTGGCGTTCGAGCTCACGCGCCGCCCGGTTGAGCGTCGGGCCGTCATCACCGGGATCACTTGAACGTCGCGATCGCCGAACTCGCCCGCGAAGTTGCCGCGCACGTCGGGGATGTCGGCCAGCAGCAAGCGGATGTCGGCTTCCACTTCGCGCTGGCTGAGCGGGCGGGCACGCCGGGGGGTGAGGGTGATGGTCAGGGCAGCGCGGCGCGGATCGCCCTCGCTCAGGCCGGAGCCATCGCCCGGCAAGGACGAGCCGCCGATCGCGGTATAGACGCTCGCGACATCCGCGCGCTGCAGCAGGCGGCGGGTGATCTCACGGGTCGTGCGATCCATCTCCGCGACCGTGGTGCCCGGCGCCATCTCAAGCGACAGCACCGATTGCCCCTTGTCAGACGGCGGCAGGAAGCCAGTCGGCAGCAAGGGTACCAGCATGACCGAGCCGACCAGCACAGCCGCACCGGCAGACATGGTGAGCCAGCGCCACCGCAGCGACCAGGCGAGCACACGGGCGTACCAGCTGACCCAACCGGGTTCTGGTTCGGGATCGTGGTGTGCTTGCAAGAAGTAGGCGGCGAGCAACGGCGTGATCAGGCGTGCGACCAGCAGGGAAAACAGCACGGCGACGGCGACCGTGACGCCGAATTCGCGGAAATACTCGCCCGCAATGCCGCCCATGAAGCTGACCGGCATGAACACGACAACGATC
Organism: Alphaproteobacteria bacterium; assembly: GCA_013297545.1. Classification (GTDB taxonomy): domain Bacteria; phylum Pseudomonadota; class Alphaproteobacteria; order Elsterales; family Elsteraceae; genus RDXE01. The sequence goes on along the minus strand of JAAFHH010000437.1, from coordinate 2,345 downwards.
ACGAGGGTGGTTGCGACCACTGCCAGACCGATTTCATCGGCCGCCTCCAACGCGGCTTGATAGGGTGAGCGACCCTGGCGCGCGTGGCGGACGATGTTTTCAATCTCCACAATCGCATCATCGACAAGGATCCCAGCCGCCAGCGACAGCGCCAGCAGCGAGACACCATTCATGGAAAAGCCAAGTGCGTAGAGCACCCCGAACGTCGGCACGACCGAGAGCGGGATGGCGAGTGCCGCAATGATCGTCGCGCGCCGATCGCGCAGGAACCACCAGACCACCAGCACGGTGAGGATCGCCCCCTCAATCAGCGCCATGATCGAGGCGTTGAAGGCTTCGAGCGTGTAGTCGACCGTGGTTTGAACTTGGCGTACTTCCAGCGTCGGGTGGGCGGTGCGCAGATCCGCCAGCACTTTTTCGACGGCATCGCGGGTTGCGACTTCGGACGCGGATTTGGAGCGGAACACCGAGATCGCGACCACGGGTTCGGCGTTGAAGCGGGCGAGCTGGCGCGGTTCCGCCCCGCCATCGGTCACGCTGGCGAGATCGGACAGGCGGGCCTGGCGCCCACCGGGCAGCGCAATCGGCGCATCCGCCAACTCCGCCGCCGAGCGGATCTGGCCAACCGCGCGGATCGAGGTTTCGCGCGCAGCGAGTTCCGTGCGGCCACCCGGCTGTTCGCCAATGAGGGCCCGCATCTGCTGGTTGATGTCGGCGGCGGAGACACCCAGCGCCGCCATCCGGTCGGCTTCGAGTGCGACGCGGATTTCCCGGTCCACCCCGCCCTGGCGGTTGACGCGCGCGACCCCGCGTACGGTTTGCAGCGCGCGCACCACCGTGTCGTCGGCAAACCAGGTCAGGTCTTCGACCGCAGCGCCGGGCAGGCCGATCGCATAAGTGGCGATCGCGATGCCCTGGACTTCGACCCGCCGGATGATCGGTTCCTCCATCGCGCGCGGCAGGTCCGTGCGGATGCGCGCGAGTGCGTCGCGGACATCATCCACCGCCCGGTCGGTCGGCACGCCGATTTGGAATTCGATCACGGTGGCGGACTGGCCATCGATCACCGTGGAGGTGACATGGCGGACGTTCGCGATGCCAGCGGCGGCACTTTCAATCCGGCGGGTGACTTGCTGTTCGAGGTCGCGCGGAGCAGCACCGGCCATGGTTGCGACCACGGACACGATCGGGAATTCGACCGCCGGCATGTTGTTGATCGGCAGTTTGAAGTAGCCGACAGCACCCACGACCATCAGCACCAAAAACAGCACCAGCGGTGGGATCGGGTTGCGGATCGCGAGCGCAGAAGCGTTGCGGATCATGGCTGGGCCTGCCGGATCCGGTCACCCGCGCGCAGGAACGCGCCGGCACCCAGCACGATCGTCTCGCCACCGCTGAGTGCACTGCGGATTTCGACCAATCCAGCCCGGCGCAGGCCCGTGGTGACTGGTACCCGTTCGACCCGGTCGTCCGCGACCCGGTAGACGAAGCTCACGGGCCCATCGAAGCGGAGTGCCGCTTCCGGCACCAGCTGCACGGGTGTGGCGGGCAACTCAATCGTGCCGCGGGCGAACATGCCGGGCTTGAGCGCAGGGTCGACCGGCAGGGCGATGCGCACCCGGCCCTGGCGGGTCACCGTGTCAACCATCGGCGCGACCAAGCGCACGGTGCCCATGACAGCGCCGCCAGTGGCAGCTTCCACCCGCGCCAGCATGCCAGCGTGAACATGGGCGAGATCAGCCTCGCCCAACTCGCCATCGAGTTCGACCAGGCCGTCTTGCAGCAGCACGAACAGTGGCTCAGCCGCGGTCTGTTGGCCGAGGCGGGCACTGCGGCTGAGAATGATGCCGTCGGCGGGGGCGGCCAGATCGCTCTGTACCAGGCGGACGGCGAGTTCGTCGCGCTGGGCTTGGGCAGCATCGCGCTCGGCGCGGGCGACGCGCACACCTTGTTCCGCTGCGGCCAGGCGCGCGGTCGCGGCCGCGGCTTGCGCACGCCGTTGATCGAGTTGCTCGACGGAGACAGCACCCGAGACCCGGATCTGATCGGCGCGGCGGAAGTTCGCCTCTGCCTCCCGGGCGAGGGCGGCGGCCTCGCGGATCTGCGCTTCGCCCTGGGCGATCGCAGCGCGAGCGCGCTCCAACTGGGCATCGCTTTGTGCTGCTTGCGCGCGCAAGACAGCAGTGTCCAGGCGCGCCAGCACTTGGCCGCGCTGGACCCGATCGCCGATATCGGCCGCGAGCTCGACGATGCGCAGGCCCATCACTTCGGCGGAGACCGCGACTTCGGCGCGCGCAACCAAGGTGCCGGTCAAGCGCAGCGCCCGCGCGGCCGGGCGGGCCTCG
>JAAFHH010000435.1 GCA_013297545.1 Alphaproteobacteria bacterium | reverse complement strand
GTGATCAGCGGCAGAGCCACGGTCTTGCCCTTGATCTGGCCCATCGCCAGCACTTCCGGCGCCATCGCGGCTTCCAGGGTGGCGCGGCCGAGCAGCTGGTCCAGGTCGACGACTTCCGGCATCTGGGCCAGTGCTGGCACCCAGCGCTCAGAGACCTGCGCGGTCACCGGCAGGGTGTTGGAGCGGCGGCGCAGCAGCAAGTTGCGCTGCATATCGCCCCAGGCCGAGCCAATCGGTTCAACCGCAAGGCCGCTCGCGGCGCGGAAATCCGCCAGCAGCTTTTCCACGAACGGCTTGTTCGGATCTTCCGCGAAGGTGAACGACATGAAGCTCGGGCCCGCGGCTTGCGCCCACGCAGGCGTGGCAGCAGAGCCGGCGGCAGCAAGACCGAGGGCACCAAAGGTGCGGCGCGAGATGGCAGACATAGGATCCTCCTGGGTGGGTTTGGTGGGAACGGACGGTCGGATCACACCACTCCGCCGTCTAGGATGAAGGTTTGGCCGGTACAGCGTTTGGCCTCCGACGAGGCAAGCCAGAGGGCGAGGGCCGCGATGTCGTCGCCGTCCAAGTGTTCCTTGATGCACTGACGGTCTAGGTGATTTTGGAACTTGGCCGGGTCGGTCGCTTCAGCCCGCGCGATCTGCTTTGGCGTCAGCACCCAGCCCGGTGCGATGCCGTTGACCCGGATGCGCTGGCCCCCAAGCTCGCGGGCGAGCGACTTGGTAAAGCCGCTGACGGCTGACTTCGCTGTCGTGTAGGCGACCAAGCCGGCCGCACCAAACATCCAGGAAATCGAATTCAAGTTGATGATCGACCCGCCACCCGCCGCCGCCATGCCGGGCGCGACTGCTTGGGCGCAGAACACCTGGTGGCGCAGGTTGACGTTGATGCGGTCATCCCAGTGCTCGGGCGTCAGATCGGCAAAGCTGTGGCGGGCATCGTCGCCCGCATTGTTGACCAGCACGCGGAACGCGCCGAGGTCGGCTGCGAGGTCCGCGATCACAGCGCGCGTCGCCGGCACGTCGCGCAGATCCACCTGGCGGTGGGTGCCGGGTGCACCGGCTGGAGCAGCCGCGATGTCGAGGGCGGCCACGACCGCGCCCTGCTCCGCGAACCGCCGCACCAGCGCTTCGCCAATACCAGAGGCCCCACCGGTGATCAGCACCGGCACGCCGTCGAGATCTGGGTAGCGCGCGGTCATGCCGCCCGCCGATCGGGTTGGGTCGTGTCGATGCGGGCGCCAGCCTCGTTGAACGCGTGCAGGTCTGCCGGTGCCGCCGCGAGCCGCACCGTCGCACCGCGGGCAAGGTGGGCGTCGCCCGGCAGCCGCACGATCACCGGCAGCTCGGCCCCCGCCACCTCGACATGGGCGAAGACGTCCGATCCCAGATGCTCGACCAGCGCGACGGTGCCGACAAAGCCACCAGCGTCGACGAGGCTGAGGTCTTCGGCACGCACCCCAATGAGCGCGGCTCCGGCGGGCACGGCGGTCGCCTCGAACAGGGTTGGCTGCAGGATGTTCATGCGCGGCGAGCCGATGAAGCCCGCGACAAACCGATTGGCCGGCCGCCGGTAGAGATCGAGGGGCGAGCCCACTTGCTCAACCCGGCCAGCGTTCATCACCACGATCTTATCGGCCAAGGTCATCGCCTCGGTCTGGTCGTGGGTGACGTAGATCATGGTGGTGCCAAGCCGAGCCTTCAGGCGCGCGATCTCGCCGCGCATGTCGACACGCAGAGCAGCATCGAGGTTGGACAGCGGCTCATCGAACAAGAAAATCCGGGGCTCGCGCACGATCGCCCGGCCGATCGCGACCCGCTGGCGTTGCCCGCCGGACAGCTGGCGCGGCTTGCGATCTAAGAGCGGCGTCAGGCGCAGCACCTCGGCGGCTTGGGTCACCCGGGCGGTGATATCGGCCCGGCTGGCACCGGCCAGGCGCAGCGCATAGCCCATGTTGTCCGCGACCGACATGTGCGGGTAGAGCGCGTAGGACTGGAACACCATGGCAATGCCGCGCTTGGCCGGCGGCACATCATTCACCACCTCGCCATCGATCTGCAGGGTACCGGTGGAGATTTCATCCAGGCCGCAGATCAAGCGCAGCAAGGTGGATTTGCCACAGCCCGACGGGCCGACGAAGACAACGAATTCGCCCTCCGCAATGTCGAGGTCGATGCCGTGCAGCACGGGGTGATCGCCAAAGCGCTTGGTGATCTGGGTCAGGGTGAGAGTGGCCATGGCGACTATCCGGCGAAAGCGTGACTGGGCAGCCCGGGCACGGGGGCTGGGATGGCGAACACGCCGCCCGACAGCGGCGCGTCCGCCAGCTGCTGGGCGGACAAGCGAATGCGCGCACTGGTGACGTAGAGCGTGCTGTGATCCGGCCCGCCGAAGGTGCAGCTGGTTGGCCGCGGCACCGGCAGGGTGATCACCCGGTCGACAGCACCGGCGGGGTCGTAGCGGGTGACGCACCAGCCGTCCCAGTGCGCACTCCAGACATAGCCCTGCGCATCGACGGCAAGGCCATCGGGCACGCCAGAGCCCTCCGGCACCTGCACCCACGCCTCGCGGGGGCCGAGGGTGCCGGTCGCGAGGTCAAACGGGTAGCGGTAGATCGCGCGCGCCGCACTGTCGGTGAAGTAGAACCAGCGGTCGTCCGGGCTCCAGCCAAGGCCGTTGGAGACTGTGAAGCCGTCATCCATAAGCGTGCAGCGCGCGTCAGGATCGAGGCGGTAGAGGCTGCCATGACCCGGTGTCGCATCGAGCGCCATGGTGCCGACCCAGAACCGGCCGAGCCGGTCGCACTTGCCATCATTGAAGCGGTTGCCGGGCTTGGCGGCCTCAGGTGCCGCGATCGGTGTGATCGCGCCGGTGGTGAGGTCCACGGCTTTCAGCCCGGTTTGCAGGGCAGCCAGCAGCCCGCCCGCGCGGCGTGGCACGATGGCGGACAGCAGTTCCGGCATCGGGTAGCTCGTGAAACTGCCATCGGCCGGGTCCGCCATCAGGACGGCTGGGGCCAGGATATCGACCAGCAGCAGGCGTGCCTGATCGGGCAACCAGGTCGGCCCTTCGCCAAGGAACGAGGTGGTGGGGATGACGCACGTAACATCGCTGCCGCTTGGCCCCAAGGGGCGCGGGTTGGTGGTGATCGACATGGCGACTTGCCCCGCATTGCCCGAAATCCGCCGGGCGGCTTCCATGACATCGCGGCCGAGTTCGTGCAGCCGCTCCAGGCCTAAGCGGTAGGACGGGCCGACGATCGCAACGGCGCCCAGCGCACGCGCCCGGTGATCCAGGATCGCGGCCGCAACCGAACTCACGCCGTCGCGCTGTTCTTCGAACGAAACCGCGTAGCCGCGTGCCTTGGTGAGATCGAGGTGCTGATCCAGATCGCGCCGATTGGTAATCGTGCTAGGTGTGAATTGGCTGAGTGCTAAGCCGGTCAGCAGCTGCTGGCGTTTCAGCGGCTCCAAGTGTGCCAGGATCGCCTTGCCAGCCCCGCTGGCGTAGATCGAGGCGCGCGCCCCAACACCACTGCCGAG
>JAAFHH010000434.1 GCA_013297545.1 Alphaproteobacteria bacterium | reverse complement strand
GGGTGCCGACCTCGCCGTCGCGCGGTGTATCGGCATCTTCGACCCGGAACGGGGCGAGGGCCTCGTAGAGATCACCCATGCCTTCGCCGTGTTCTGCCGAAATCGCAATCGCTTGGCCGAGGCCGAGCTCAAACGCCTCGTACAAACCACCTTCCGCCGCGCGGCCTTCAGCCTTGTTGGCGACCAGCATCACCGGCGTGCGGCCACGGCGCAGCAGTTGGGCAAAGTGACGGTCGGTCGGTGTCACACCCGCGCGGGCATCGATGATGAACAGGGCGACATCAGCAATCTCAATCGCGCGTTCGGTCTGGCGGCGCATGCGCGCCTCCAGGCTTTCATCGGTTGCGTCTTCGAGCCCCGCCGTGTCGACCACTTGGAACTTGAGGTCGGCGATCCGGCCCTGGCCTTCGCGGCGATCGCGGGTGACGCCGGGCGTATCATCGACCAGCGCCAGCTTCTTGCCGACCAGACGGTTGAACAGCGTCGATTTGCCGACATTGGGTCGGCCAATCAGGGCGACGGTGAAGGGCATCGGTTGCCTCAGCGCAGCGCGACGAGGGTCGCGGTGTCCGTCAGGATGTAAAGGGTACCATCAGCGAGGGCCGGGGCCACCCGGGTCGCCCCGGGCAGGCGCAGCACGCCCAGCACTTGGCCGCTATAGGGCGAGAGCGAGACGGCTTCACCGTTCGATCCGACCACCACCAAGCGGTCCGACGCGAGCACCGGCCCCGCCCAATCGATCGGTCCGCGGCGGCGATCGGGATCGGTCCAGCGCGGCAATGTCGCGACCCAGCGCACCCCACCATCGCGGCGGTTGAGGCAGACCACTTCGCCGTCCGCGGTGACCAGGAACAGCCATTCGCCCGCGATCCATGGCGTCTCCAGCCCGCCAACCTCGCGTTCCCACACCCGGTTGCCGGAGCGCAGCTCGATCGCGGCCGTGCGACCAGAATGGCTGACGGCATAGACCAGCCCGCGATCGATGACCGGCAAGCCGCGAATGTCGCTGAGCGCGGACACCGCACTCTGCCGGCGGATCGCGGCGAGGTTATCGCCCCAGATCACGCGGCCCGTATCCAAGCGCAGCGCCACCACTTCGCCAGAACTGTAGGGCGAGATCACCACGGTGCCATCGGTCGACGGCGAGCCACCGCCGAGCAGACCGGCACTTTCCTGAATGCCCTGATGCTGCCACTGGCGCTGACCATCCGCGACGTTGAGCGCCACGGTCTGATTCTCAGCCGTGATCACCAGCACCCGGTCGCCCCACACGGTGGGGGCAGCGCGCACGGGTGCCGCCACGGTCACCCGCCACTGTTCCTGGCCGCTCGCGGCATCGAGCGCGATCACCTGGCCGTGGCCGGAGCCAACGAACACCCGATCGCCCGCCAACGCCACACCACCGGCGACCACCGCATAGCCTTCGCCGCGCGGGGTGATATCGACCCGCCAGAGGCCGCGACCAGTCGCCGCGTCAAAGGCCGAGACCTGGCCGAACGCATCCATCGTCACCACCCGGCCGCCCGCCACCACCGGCCGTGCGGTCAGGAAGGAGGTGGAGGATGATCCCGATCCGGCCGAGACACTCCAAGCGACTTGGGGCGCTTCGGCGAATTCCAGATGGTGCATGGCGCGATCCGGGTAGCCGCCGGCCTGCGGCCATTCCGGCACGCGCTGCGGGCGCGGCAGCCGCACCGCCACACCTTGCAGCGCCGGCGTCGGCTCGAGCGCACTGCCCTGCTGCAATATGGAGACCCGTTCGCCCGGCAAGGGGGGCGCCTGGGTCGACCCAAACAGATCCCCGATCCCTGTGCAGCCACAGAGAGCCAGGGCCGCGATCATCACAGCTGCAGCGCGCATCACCCTAGCCTCCCAAGGCTTGTAAGAGCTCAGCCGCCCGTGCGCGCGCGCCAGCAGGGGCTGCGAGATCATCGGCGAGGGCCTGAAAACTCTGCTTGGCCGCGGCTGGATTGCCGGCCTTCACATGCGCCAGACCCTGCAGCTCCAGCGCCGTGAACCGGTAGCGACCGGTTGGTGCCGCGAGTGGCGCCAAGCGCTGCAACAGCTCGGCTGGTGAGTCGCGCTCAAAGCGCAGCTGCACCGAGGCGATGGCTGCCAGTTCCCGGAACGTGGGATCATCGGATGCGGCCGCAGCGGCGTCGTAGCGCTGGATCGCTTCGTCGGTTTTGCCCTGTTCGGCCAGCCAATTGGCCTCCGCCAGGCGGGCCAGCAGCGCGTAGCCGGCCGGCGCCGTTGCCGCGACACGCGCAGCCGTGGTGCCAGCCGTGGCCGCATCGCCGCGCAGTGCTTGGCTCAGCGCGGATTGGAACTGATCGCCCGCCGCGACGGATTGGCGGCGTTGGTATTCGCGCCAACCGACATAGCCAGCGGTTGCCGCCACAATCACAACCGCCGCCGCAATCACCAGCCAGCCATAGCGCTTCCACAAGCGCTCGGCGCGGTCTGCGCGCAGGTCGCGATCAACCTCGGTAAAGATGTCAGCCACAGTCAGATCCCAAAACGGAAAACGGCCGCGACCTTACTCGCTCGGCTGCGCGGACGCAAACAACACACCAACCCCCTTCCCAAGCGGCCAAAGCTTTGGTCAGATACTGGCGATGGGCACTGTCACCTCGCTCAATGAACGCACCCAGAGCGGCCAGCGCCGGATCTATTTCGACCGGACCGAGCTGAACCGCCTGCTCAACACCTACAGCCGCTTCGTCGCAGCGGGCGTGTGGCGCGACTACGCCATCGACCACGAGCCGACGGCGGCCGTGTTCTCGATCTTTCGATCGAGTTACGAACAACCGCTGTTCGCCATCGAAAAATCACGCCCACGCGGCGGGGTAGTCCAGTACCAGCTGCGCATGGGCCGCGAGACCTTGAAGCAAAGCCGCGACCTCGCCGAAGTGCTGGCGGTGCTGGAACGCCAACCGCGGTTGGTGTCGGGGTAGCTAGCGGTAGCCGGCGGTGTATTCGACGTAGCGGAGCGCCGAGGCATCAATCGCCGCCCGCTCGCCATCGGTGAGGTCCCGCAGTTTCTTCGCCGGATTGCCGGCCCAGAGCTCTCCGGACGGCACCCGCTTGCCGGAGGTCAGCAAGGCACCCGCCGCCAGCATGGCGTGGCGTTCCACCACCGCCTCATCCAGCACGATCGCCCCCATGCCAACGAAACTCGCGTCCTCCAAGATGCACGCGTGCAGCACGGCGCTGTGGCCGATGGTGACATCCGCGCCGATGTAGGTGCCGTGGCGATCCTTGGTCGCGTGCACCACCGTGTTGTCCTGGACGTTGGTGCGCGCCCCGATCCGGATCTCGTGGACATCCCCGCGGATGACGACGTTGAACCAGACACTGGCGTCCGCCCCCAGCACCACGTCGCCGGTGATGGTGGCGTTGGGGGCGATCCAGGCGGTGGGATCAATCGTGGGCAGGACGCCCTGCCAGGGTAGGATCAGGGGCATGTCGGGGCTCGGGGCTGGGGGTGCGGGACGGGGACGGTGGGGCATGGGGGTGGGGTTTGGGAGGGGGATTGGTCGTTCAAGAAAA
>JAAFHH010000433.1 GCA_013297545.1 Alphaproteobacteria bacterium | reverse complement strand
CCGCGCGATCACACTTCCCCTCGGTGGGTCGGCCGCGCTAAGAACCGCCACACCCTTTCCCGCGACCAAATGACACTGAAGAGGACGCAAGCCATGGCTCTTTCCGTCGGGGACAAGATCCCAACCGTCACCCTCCGCCACAAGACCGCGGACGGCATCCAGCCGATCACCACCGACGAGCTGTTCAAGGGCAAAGTCGTGCTGTTCGCCCTGCCCGGCGCGTTCACGCCGACCTGCTCGGCCAAGCACGTCCCCGGCTTCGTGCAGCATTACGATGCGCTGAAGGCAAAGGGCGTCGACACCATCGTGTGTCTGAGCGTCAACGATGCCTTCGTCATGGGCGCCTGGGGCAAGGACCAGAACGTCGGTGACAAAGTCCTGATGGTCGCCGATGGCAACGCTGAGTTCGCCAAAGCGATCGGCTACACCATGGACGGCTCCGGCTACGGCATGGGCACGCGCATCCAGCGTTTGGCCCTGGTCGCACAAGACGGCGTGGTGCAGGTGCTGCACGTCGAACAGCCAGGCCAGTTCGACGTGTCGTCGGCAGAAGCCGTTTTGGCGGCGCTGTAGTCCGACGTCTCTCTCTTCCTCCTCCCCCTGATTGGGGGGGGGGAGCAAGGTGGGGAGCAGCAAGGCGTAGTGGCGGCGTGACTATCGAAATCATGCCGGCCGCGACCTACGTTGTTGCGACTTTACGTTCAGCGATGTGGGCGCGTACTTCATCTTCGATCTGGGCAACCAGCACATCGATCTGGTGTTCTTGAAAGACGGCCGGGTGGTTCGGCGCTTGCTGCAAGATCGCGATCGCGGTTTGGAACGCACCCATCAGCGCCTGGTTTTGCGGCGCGCCAACGATAAAGTGCGCCTTGAACGGTTCAGCTGCGCCATCCGCAACCACCGCCGAGAGATGGCCGAGCCGTTCGCGCGCCTTCGCCTTGATGCCATCGGCATCCGCAAGGTCGAAGGAGATCGGCTCATAGACACGCCACTGGCCATTTTTCCACGCGTGCGGGAACACGATATCGTCCACCGTGCCGCGAATGGCAGTTGCCTGGAGCCGATCCGCAAGGTTGCGCGCTGCGAGCTGCTGGCGAACGGGACGCCACACATCCTCGTCGGAACGGCACTGACGATGCCGAACATCGTAGCGCGCAACGAGGCGATCATAGAGCTGGTTCAGCGTCCGATCCGGATCCTCCGTGAGGCCGGTCCCGCACGGCGCCAGTTGCAACGCGCTGTCATCGGGCGTCACGGCCTTGCGCGCCACCGCCGCGGCATCGTCTTGGGAGCCAAGGAAACCGGAGTTGTGTTGCTCCCGCGCGATCTGCTCGAAGCCACGGCGCATCGCCTGCATCGCTGCGCCGAACGAGGCGCGATCAATGTCCGGGAACACACCTTTCAGCCGGCCGACGGTGGTGCGCACCTTGTACTTGAATGCGCCGGTTGCCGGAGCAAACAGCACCACGCCGACGTTGACAAACTCGCCGGTCACCACGTCGTGAACGTAGCGCAACGTGGTGTAGCTGTAAGCCGTTTGCCTGATCATGCGATCACCCGCTTCACCTCTGTCAGGCACGCATCAATGTTGTCTCGTGCGTTTCTGATCAAGTCAATCGCTCTGGCCGCTGCCGCCCCTGCCGCCGCAGCACCCTGCCATAGCGGCGGAACTGCGCTTTCATATGCCGTTATCTGGGCATCTGACAAGCCTGCCCAGCTGGCGCGGATCGCTGCGAAATCGGGATTTCTGCCCTTCAATCCAGCCCGGAAGATGTGATTGCCATTGCGTTCCAATGACTTAAGCCCGCCCACAGCCCATGGTGGCTGCCATGTAAGCATTAGGCGATGACAAAAGGCCAATTCGTGATCGAAGATACGCAGATCGTCGCCGCGCACCAGACAGTTCGGGTTGTCAGCTCGTCGATCAGGGTTCTGAATGATCGCATCGAAGGTGAAGATCGCAGCCGCCACCGGCAGCAAGCGCTCCGAAACCTGATTCCCCATGTTCCAAGCCGCAAAGCCGCTTCCGGCGAGCTTTGAGCCGAACGCGACCGCCGAACTCGCCCGCATCGCTGCTTGTCGCTCGACGTCCGGCACAGTCGCAATCCACTCAGGTGGCACATCGATCAGGACAGGTTCGGGGATTGGCAGGCCCAAGTCGCCCGCAAGGCAGGCCGCGATGACTTCGTGTACCAGACTCGCTTCTCTCTGATCGCAGCCAGCAGAAAACTTCGCCACCACCTCAACCGTGGTGCCGTCTGCGTGCTCGCAGGTGATCAACGACGGTTTCGTGCGTCCGCGCGTCATCGGGCGATGAAACTGAGTGGCTGTCGTCCGCTTCAGCATGGACTGCTCAACCCACGATCTTCCGGTCGACAGCAAACTTTCTCATCCACTCCTCCATGCCTGTCGCAGCCACGCTTGGCGAGGAGGTAAGCAAGGCACAGCATCCGCCCCGCGCACAAGCACGGCGCTCCTACCCGCGCAAGCAGTGGGAGGTTCAGGGACATCGCCCGATTACACAGGCTTGACCGCCTGAAAAATCCACTGAAACGCCGTCAGATCCCGGCGTGCCCCCTCAGGCTCCAGGCCAAGGGCGACGGCCGCGGGTAACAGCCGCTCAACAGCCGCTGCCGTGCGCGGTGGATCGATGATGCGGCCCACCACATTGACCGGCTCCCAGCCGACCCCGCGCAAGAGCATCAGCGCCGTGGTGCGGCTGAACCAGCGCAGGTGCGTGCGGTCCATCAACCCTTCGTCTTGATAGACCCACAGGCCACTCAAGGTGCGGTCGACCATGCTCCAATGCTGGACATTGGGCAGACAGACCAAAATCTGGGCGCCGGGCTTTAGGCAGCGGTCGAGTGCGGCCAAGGTCGCCCAGGGATCGATCAGATGTTCCAGCACGTCGCCGGCGACCAGCGTGTCGAACGCGTGGTCGCCCAGCTGCTGCTGCACACCCGGATCTTCGATTGATCCCGCGATCAGCTGATCCAGCCGCTCACCCGCGCGGTCGGCCGCCGGCCCGTGCAGTTCAACGCCGGTGACGCGGCAGTCCGGCCGGGTCGCTTTGACGGCAGAACCGAACGCACCTGCCCCGCAGCCGATCTCCAGCACCGCCTGGGCACCCGCGGGTACCAGCTTCAACAGGTCCGGGTTCACCCGGTCGAAATAGTCAGGGCCATCGCTCATGCCCCGACATAGCAAGCCGCACTGGCCTTGACCAGCCCGTCCGCCGGACCATTTGCGCTCCAGGGGGAGCAATGGTGGCAACACCGCCTGGTATCGTGGACGGGTTGGTCGAGGGGGCGATCCGCTCCAGCGCCGGCACCACGCGTCTGCATCGCACGGGACCTGGCGAGGGCGGCTTTCGCTTCGATCTGCCGACCGTCGGCTTCGTGCTGCGCCCGGTCCCCGGTCACACCGCGCGCTATGGCGATGCCCGCACGCGCCGGTTGCCGCTGATGGTCGGTGCGGGCTGGGTGCTGCCCGCCGGTGTTGATGGCTGGTGCGATTGGGACACGCCGGCGGACTTTTTGAACATCGAACTCGG
>JAAFHH010000430.1 GCA_013297545.1 Alphaproteobacteria bacterium | reverse complement strand
CACTGACCAGTCGGCCATTTCGGCCCAGGTCATGTCGGCCTTTGGCCGGGGTACGTTGGCTCGTTCCAGGGCCGTAACGTTGATCAGAACGGACGTGGTGTTCCAGCCACACGCGACCGCGTGCAGCTGACCCCCAACGCGGCCGGCGGCGAGGTCGCGCTCGCCAAAGCCCGGCAGCGGCATCGCACCACCCTGATGCAGCGCATTCATGCCGAGCAGCGCACCACGGCGCGCGTATTCGGCCAGGAAGCGGAAATCCATCTGCAGGATGTCCGGCGGGTTGCCGCCCGCGGTTTGGGTTGCGACCCGCGGCCAGTAGTCGCCCCACCCGAAGCTTTCGCCGTCGATCTGGACGCTGGCGCGCTGGGTGTAGGCGGCGATGATCTCGTTGGTGCGGCGCGCGCGGTCTTGGCCACCCCACCAGAGCATGCGCAGGCGCGCTGCCTGTGCCTGTGCTGCGGTTGTCAGCGCGGCCGTTGCCGCCAGGCCAGCGCCGAAACCGCGCCGAGTGATCGCGTTGGTCATCGGGTCCCCCTCCCTGTTGGCCACCCATCGTCGTTGCGACGGCGGCTCTGTTGGCTGATACATTAGCGGCAGCCACCGACGCCGGGCAATGGGTGCCAGCAGCGACCGTGTGGGAATTCAGTCGGCCTGGCCAACCAGGCGTTTTGGGGGGAGAAAACACCATGCGGACCATCCTTGGCGCTGCGCTTGCAGCCCTCACACTGATCACGGCCACACCCGTGCTGGCGCAGGAATGGCCGAACCGGCCGGTCAGGATCATCGTGCCGTTCGCGGCCGGTGGCACCACGGACTTGTTCGCCCGCATCCTGGCGAACGGCTTGCCCGACACCTTCAAACAGAGTTTTGTCGTGGAAAACCGCGCGGGCGCTGGCGGTAACATCGGTGCCCAAGCCGTCGCGCGGGCGGATGCGGATGGCTACACGCTCTTGGTTGGCACGGTCTCAACCCACGCGATCAACCCGTTCCTCTACACGCGCCTGCCCTTCGATGCGGTGAAAGACTTCCAACCAGTCAGCTTGATTGCGCGGCTGCCGAACATGCTGGTGGTCAATCCGCGCCTGCCGGCGACGGATGTGGCGGGCTTCATCGCGCACCTGAAAGCAAACCCCGGCAAGCTGAACTATGGGTCCTCGGGTGCGGGCACCTCGACGCATCTCGCGGCCGAACTGTTCAAGATGCTGACCGGCACTGATATGGCGCACATCCCCTACCGGTCGTCGGGAGAGGTGATGAACAACCTGACCGCCGGGCACATCGACCTCGCGTTCGACAACATGACGCTCGCCTGGCCGCAAGCGCAGGGCGGCACGGTCCGCGCGCTTGGGGTTACTTCGCCCGAACGCTCGGCCACCGCGCCCAACGTGCCGGCGATTGCCGAAACCTTGGCCGGCTTCGACGCGACGTCCTGGCACGGCTTGTTCGCGCCGGCCAACACCCCGCGCGCGATCGTCGACCGGTTGTCGGCCGATGTGCGCCGGATTCTCAGTGATCCCGCGATCGCGACCCGTCTGGCCGAACTCGGTGCCGTCGCTGCCCCGACGACTCCAGAGGCGTTTGCTGCCTTCATCGCCGCCGAACAAGCGAAGTGGCAGCCGGTCGTGGTCGCCTCCGGCGCCAAGGTTGACGGCTAAACCAGGCGCGTTGCCTCAGCGATCAAGTCGTCAGCCGCTTCATCGAGCAGCGCGTCGATGGCACTGCCGGAGACGTGCTCGCGCCCGATATCCAAGAGCACCGGCACTGCCAGCGGTGAAATCCGCGGCAGGGCGCGGTGCCGGATGCGGCCTTGCACGCGCGCCAGCATCTGACCCAAGCGGCCAATGTCAGTCAGGCCCTTGGCGGCTTCGGCGCGCGTGGCCTGCAGCAAGATGTGATCCGGTTCGTGCCGGCGCAGCACGTCGTAGATCAAGTCCGTGTTGATGGTAACTTGCCGGCCGGTTTTCTCGTGCCCCGGCAGTTGGCGTTCGATCAAGCCGGCGATCACGGCGACATGGCGGAAGGTGCGCTTCAGCAGCGAGCTTTCCGCCATCCACGCCTCCAAATCATCGCCCAGCATGTCTTGGTCGAACAGCTGATCGATGCCGGTTGGCGGCTGCAAGGACCAGACCGCGATCACGTAGTCGGTCGCCACAAACCCGAGCGGCTGCAGGCCTGCCCGTTCCATCCGCCGGGTCAGCAACATGCCAAGCGTCTGGTGCGCATTGCGGCCCTCAAAGCAGTAGGCAACGAGATAATGCTTGCCGCCGCGCGGGAAGCTTTCGACCAGCAGGCCATCAGCACTCGGCAACTCGGATGCCCACGCCTGCAGGTCGAGCCAATCGTGCACGTCCTGCGGCAGGTGCCGCCACGCCTTCGGGTCCGCCAGCATCCGCCGCACGCGGCCTGCCAGATGCGTGCTGAGCGGCAGCCGGCCGCCGGCATAGGCCGGGATCGCCGGCTCGCCCCCGGTCGCCGGCACCGCAATCGCCGAATTCTCCCGCATGCCCTCAAACGCTAAGAGGCGGCCGGCGAACAAAAACGTGTCGCCCGGGCGCAGCATGGCGACAAAATACTCCTCAATCTCACCCAGCACCGGGCCACGGCCCAGGCGCACCTTGACGACGGGTGCCTCGACAATCGTGCCGATGTTCATCCGATAGCGCCGCGCGATGTCGGGGGAGACGATCTCCAACGTGCCATCGGCCTTCGGCATCAAGCGGCGATAGCGATCGTAGGCGCCAAGCGCGTAGCCGCCGGTGCCGACGAAGTGCAGCACTTGATCGAACGTCGCCCGCGGCAGCTGGGCGTAAGGCGCAGCCCCGGTCACTTCCGCGTAGAGCAGATCCGGCTGGATTGGCCCCGCGACCGCCATGCCGAGGACGTGCTGCGCCAACACGTCAAGCGCGCCAGTGGTGGTCGCATCACCATCGAGTTCGCCGGCCGCAACCGCATCGCGCGCGGCTTGGCATTCCAGCACTTCAAAGCGGTTGGCCGGCACCAGCATAGCCCGGCTTGGCACATCGAGGCGGTGGTTGGCGCGGCCGATGCGCTGGATCAGGCGCGACGCGCCCTTGGGTGCGCCCACTTGCACGACGAGATCGACCGCCGCCCAGTCGATGCCAAGGTCGAGGGAGGAGGTGGCAACCACGGCCCTCAGCTTGCCGGCCGCCATCGCCGCTTCGATTTTGCGGCGCTGCTCGACCGCGAGCGAGCCGTGGTGCAGGCCGATCGGCAAGGTCTCCTCGTTCAAGCGCCAGAGCGCTTGGAACACCAGTTCAGCCTGGGCGCGGGTGTTGACGAAGACGAGCGTGGTACGGTGCTGGCGGATCGCCTCAAACACTTCGGGCAGCGCGTGCAGCGCCATATGGCCGCCCCAGGGCACGCGCGCCCCCGGCGTGAGGATCGCGATCTCGGCTGCCGCTGCGGCTGCCCCCACCACCCGCGCAACCAAACCGGTGTCGCGGCCCGCGGGGTCGAGCCATGCAGCCAGCGCACCTGGGTCTTCGACGGTAGCGCTGAGCCCAATGCGCCGGAGCGTGGGTGCCAAGCGCTGCAGGCGGGTGAGCGCGAGGGCCA
>JAAFHH010000429.1 GCA_013297545.1 Alphaproteobacteria bacterium | reverse complement strand
AGCCTGGGCGCGGCACGATTGTCTCTGTGCACTTGCCGGCCGCCCGGTTGGTGAGCGAGGTGCACGCCGCCCGCCTGGCTCTTGCCGCACAGGGGATGACCCAATGACTGCGATCCGCGAAGTAGTATTCGATCTGGGCGCCGTGCTGGTCGATTGGAACCCGCGCTATCTCTACACCACGCTGATCCCCGATCCAGTGGAGCGCGAATGGTTCTTGGCAGAGGTGTGCCACAGCGCCTGGAACCTCGCGCAGGACGCTGGCCGGCCCTGGGCTGAAGCGGAAGCTGAGGCGATTGCCCGCCACCCCGACCAAGCGCTGCTGATCCGGGCCTACCGCCAGCGTTGGAGGGAGATGATCGCCGGGCCAATCCACGGCACGGTCGCGATCCTGGACGCGTTGGCCGCCACCGGCATTGGCTTGACCGCGCTCAGCAATTGGGCGGCCGACACGTTTGCCGAAGCCGAGCCCGGCATGCCGTTCCTCAGGCACTTTCGCGGCATCACCGTCTCCGGCCGGATCGGCCTGATCAAGCCGGACCCGGCGATTTTCCACCACCACGCCCGCACCTTCGGCCTCACCCCCGCCGAGACGCTGTTCATCGACGACAACCCAGACAACATCACATCGGCCAAGGCACTGGGCTACCAGTGCCACGCGTTTGCCCGACCCGATCAGCTGAACCAGCACCTTAAGGAACTCGGCTTACTATTTAGAAACGCTTGACAAATTTCCAAGACAGCCCGACTCTGGCGATCAAGCGTTGGACTGGGAGCAGGGCTGTGGAGCGGGAACGACTGGCAAAGCTGCTGGGCATGTTGGCGAGCGATCAGGATGGCGAAGTGCTGGCGGCGGCCCGCGCGGTCACCCGGCTGGTGCGCGATGGCGGGCTTAGCTGGGATGATCTGCTGATCGCGCCGAAGCCGCACAAGTGGACGGAAGCGATTGGCTTTCCGGCCCTCTACACCGCCGAACTGCGCCGTCGCATGGAAGCCGAACGCCAGGTCGAACGCTGGCGCGAAGTCGCCGAAGGCCAGCGCCGTACGGTTGACGGGCTGCGCCGTCAGATGAGCGAACACCGCCAATCGGTCGCCGCCCCAGTCGCGGATGCCACCGGCCACGTCCAGCTCGACCGGCTGCTGGCAGCCCCCCTGGACGGCGAACAGCGCATCCGCGTCGAGGCGATCGCCAGCTGGTTTCGCCGCACCGGCACGCTGACCCGCGCCGAACAAGACGACCTCGCCCGGTTCGAGGAATGCTTGGCCGCCGCGGCCTGAACCGGCTATAGCCGTGGTCGGCATCACGCGCGGGAGCGGCGACCATGGACCTCGGTATCAAGGGTAAGACAGCGATTGTGTGCGCCGGCTCCAAGGGGCTCGGGCGCGGCTGCGCGGAAGCGCTGGCGGAGGCTGGTGTGAGCCTCATCCTCAACGCCCGCTCGAAAGACGTGCTGGAAGCCACCGCCGAAGACATCCGCCGGACCTACGGCGTTACGGTCACCACGGTTGCGTGCGATGTGACGACCGAGGCCGGGCGCGAGGCCTTGCTCGCGGCCTGCCCGAACCCCGACATTCTGGTCAACAACGCGGGCGGCCCGCCGCCGGGTGATTTTCGCGATTGGGACCGCAGCCACTGGATCGCCGCCCTCGACGCCAACATGCTGACCCCGATCTTCCTGATCAAAGCGGTGGTCGACGGCATGATGGCGCGCGGGTTCGGGCGCGTGGTCAACATCACCTCGGCCGCTGTGAAGGCACCGATCGACATTCTGGGTCTGTCGAACGGTGCGCGCTCTGGCCTCACTGGCTTCGTCGCAGGCGTGGCGCGCAAGACGATCGCGCGCGGTGTGACGATCAACGCCCTGCTGCCCGGCCCATTCGAGACCGACCGGATCCAACAGACCGCGAAGAGCGCTGCCGCCGCGAGCGGCCGGGATGTCGAAGCTGTGCTGGCCGAACGCCGCGCCGCCAACCCCGCTGGCCGCTTCGGCACCCGCCAAGAGTTTGGTGCTGCGTGCGCGTTCCTGTGCTCCCAGCATGCCGGCTTCATCACCGGTCAGAACATCCTGATCGATGGCGGGGCGTATCCGGGGACGATGTAGTCAGCGATCGTTGGAGGTGGTGGGCGGTGCCGGCCCCCGGGCCGGTGCGGTCGTGGGCGCCGGGCGCTGTTGCGGTGGTGGGCTGGATTGCTGCGCCGGCAAAAACCGCTCGACGTGCAGGCGACCCTGGGTAACCTGGTCGTCCCGGGCATAGACGAAGCAGAACTGGCCTGCCTGCTGATTGGCCCGGCGGCAGAGGTCGAGGGCGGCCGATTGTGCGGCATCGGTCGTCTGCCCAGGCATCTACGCTTGCACGCCGGCAGCGTTGAGCACCATCGCCTTCGGCCGGGTCTCGGCTCCGTAGGACTGCGCCCAGGTCGCGCGTTCCGCTGCCGTTAGGAACGGTACTTGCTCAGGGTCGAAGCGCTGGGGCGGGGTCGCGACTGATGGCCGACCATCGAGCGGCGCACCCGTCACCGCCGCACCGCTGCGCAGCAGCACGCGACACGGTGCGTTGTGGACGTACTCGCACCGTTCCAACGCACCCCGATCGGCCTGCGCTTGATCGGGGTAGCCGATCGACGCGCTGTAGCCATCAACCCGGTCCGGTATCGCCATCGTCCACATCCCCGCCAGGGTCGGGAACCCGGTTGTCACCCCGCTGGCGAGGAAGGTGCGCTGGCGCTGGGTCAGGTTGGGGATCTGGTCGACCGCGGGCGGCCGGGTCGCTGGTGGCCAAGCCGCGATGGCAACCCGCTGGGCCGGCGGCACCCGCTCGACCGTGCCGGTGCACGGCGTCGCGGCCTCGCGCCATGTCACACCGTGGCGGCGCAGGAAGGCGATCAGTTGGGCGCTCGCCAGCGCGACTTGGGCGCGATCGGCAGTCTGCTGGCCGACATTCACCAAGGTGTTGATGCCAAGCACGCGGCCACAGCGATCCACCAGCGGGCCACCGCTGTTGCCACGACCGATCTGGGCAGTGTGCACCAAGGAGTTTACCCCATTGCTCAACGGCTGGATCGCGTTGACCTCGCCGCTTGACACCACCAGCTCCGGGATCTGGCCGAGATCCCCGCGCACAAGTTGGCGCAGATTGGTCGCCAGTTGGGTGACGATGCCCGGAAAGCCCGCCGCCACCACCGCCTGCAGGCGCTCGCTGCGGGTGCTGGCGAGCAGTGGAGTGGCTGACGGGACTGGCCGTGCCAACTTCAGCAAAGCGAAGTCGGACCCCGCGGGATCAGAACTGTCGGAAACAGCGATCAGCCGCGCCGGGATCGGCTGGCCGAGCCCACGACTGACCACCAAGATCCCCCGTCGATCGATCGACGCCGCCACATGGCGGTTGGTCACCACGCGGGTCTGGTCAATGAAAAATCCGCTCCCAGCCGACGCGTCACTGAGCGCAGCACCCACGCCGTAGATGAACACGGTTCCGCGGCCCAGCACCTCCAGGAGACCTGGCGGTGTCTGCGCAGCCGCCCGCAGCGGCGCCAAACCGATCAGCGCGATGGCACTCCAGACAAGCACGTTTCGAACCACCACCGCGCTCCA
>JAAFHH010000428.1 GCA_013297545.1 Alphaproteobacteria bacterium | reverse complement strand
CGGTCGGGAGGAGATTGGCGAGCTGCGCCGGGCTGCCAGCTACGATTGGCGCGATGTCGATCCCGGGATTTTTGGCGCACTGCTCGAACAAGCGCTCGATCCGGTGGAGCGCCGGCGCTTGGGTGCGCACTACACCCCGCGCCCCTATGTCGAGCGGCTGGTGGTGGCAACCGTGGTCGAACCCCTGCGCACGACCTGGGCGACAGTCACCTCCACGGTCGAGCGGCAGAAAAGCGAAGGGCGGCTGAAGAACGCGGTCACCACGGTGCGCGAATTCCACCGCCAGCTCTGCCAGACGCGCGTGCTCGATCCCGCCTGTGGCACGGGCAACTTCCTCTACGTCACCTTGGAGTTGATGAAGCGGTTGGAGGGCGAGGTGCTGGATGCGCTGTACCAGCTCGGCGGCCAGTCCGTGCTGCCGGGGTTGGAGGGCGACAGCGTCGACCCGCGCCAGTTCCTCGGCTTGGAGATCAGCCCGCGTGCGGCCGCGATCGCGGAGTTGGTGCTGTGGATCGGCTATCTGCAATGGCACTTCCGCACCCGCGGCGGGGCGCCGGCCGAGCCGATTTTGCGCTCCGTCCACAACATCGAAGTGCGCGATGCGGTGCTGGAACTCTCGGACAGTGGCGCCCCCCAGCGGCCCCAGTGGCCGGACGCTGAATACATCGTCGGCAATCCGCCGTTCATCGGCGGCAAGGATCTGCGCCAGCGCCTCGGCGGGCGCTATGCGGAGGCGCTGTGGGCGACCAGCGACGTCAACCCCAGCGCCGATCTCGTCATGCATTGGTGGGATCATGCGGCGAGCCTGCTGACCCAGCGCGGCAGCGTGCTCAGGCGCTTCGGCTTTGTCACCACCAACTCGATCGTCCAGCCGTTCCAGCGCCGCGTGGTCGAGGCACACCTGAGTGCCGCCACTCCGGTTTCGATCGTGATGGCAGTGGCGGATCACCCCTGGACGCGGGCCACACCAGATGCGGCCGCGGTGCGCATCGCGATGACGGTCGTAGCGGCCGGCCGCGGCGATGGCCGGGTGCTGACTGTCGTGCGGGAAGCGGGGCTGGACACCGATCAGCCCTTGATCGATTTCGAGAGCACGCTTGGCCGCATCCACGCGGATCTGACGACCGGCATCGACGCGACCCAGGCACAGCCGTTGCGGGCCAACGCTGGCCTCTGTTCGCCTGGTGTGAAGCTGCACGGGCAGGGGTTCTTGGTGCCGGCCGCTATGGCCGTTGCCCTCGGCCAGGGTCGCCGTCCGGGGATTGAGCGCTGCTTGCGTCCGTTTGTTGCCGGCCGGGATCTGTTGGGCGTACACCGCGCACGCCTTGTGATCGATGCAACCGACCTGGAGGAGGCGGACCTGCGCCAGCAGTATCCGGAACTCTACCAGCAGCTGCTGACCACCGTGCGTCCGGAGCGCGCAACCAACAACCGGGAGAGCTACCGCGCCCAGTGGTGGCGCTTTGGCGAGCCGCGCCGGGAACTCCGCCAGGCGATGGCCGGTCTCAGCTTCAGCATCGCGACGGTGGAAACCGCCAAGCACCGGGTGTTTGTGGCGCTGGACCACGCGATCACGGCTGACAACACCATCGTGATGGTCGCGATCGACGATTTTGCCGCGCTTGGGATTTTGAGTTCGCGCTGGCACCGGATCTGGTGCGATCGCCAGGGTGGTACTTTGGAAGATCGGCCGCGCTACACCAAGTCGCGCTGCTTTGATCCGTTCCCGTTTCCAGCAGCAGAGGCGCGCGATTTGGCGGTGGTGGCAGCCCTTGCCCGCGACCTCAACCACCACCGCACCCGGGTGCTGGCCGAACAGCCGGACCTCACGCTCAGCCAACTCTACTCGCTGCTCGCGGACACCGGCGGGGTGCCACCGGCCGAGCCTGCCGCCCGGGCGCTGTTCGATCGCGGCTTGATCGGTGTGCTGGCGGATCTGCACGGCCAGCTCGACCGGGCGGTGGCCGAGGCTTATGGCTGGCCTGCCGCGATCACGGAGGGGAATGCGTTCGCGGCTCTGATGGCGCTGAACGCCACCCGCACCGTCGAGGAAGCAGCCGGCCAGGTGCGCTGGCTGCGCCCGGCCTTCCAGATCCGGCACGTCGCCGGTGCTGATCAAGCAACCCAGCTGGTCGCGGACTTCGCCCCGCCGGGTCGCGATGCCGCGCGCAAGCCAAAGTTCCCGCGCACCGACATCGAGCAGACCGCCGCGGTGATTGCCATGCTGCTCGGTGCGGAAGCCCCCCTCGATGCGGCCTCGCTCGCCGCCCGCTTTCGCCAGGGCCAGCGGGTCGAACCCAAGATCCAGGCGGTGCTGGCCGCACTGCTGCGCACAGCACTCGCCAGCCCTGGCGATGGCGCGCGGGTCGCGCTGCGGCGGCTCGCCTGATCAGAACATGGACGAACAGCCCATTGACTGGCAGTGTGCCGCCTCAATCGCGGGGAGGAAGTAGCAATGTCCTGGCGCACCATACTGTTTGCAATCCTGGCCATTGCGACCGTGAGCCCTCAGCCGGTCGCGGCTCAACCAGCCGCCTTCCAAGTGGGCGTGGTACCGAATGTCAGTGCGCGGGTGATTGTCACCACCTACCAGCCGATGCGCACCTATTTGGAGCGCGAACTCGGCCAGCCGGTTGAGATTGTGACCGCGCCAGACTTCCGCACCTTCTATCAGCGGCATTTGAGCGGCGATTATGATCTGGTGATCACGCCCGCCAACCTCGGCATGGCGGCGGAACGGGCAGGCCAGCCGCTTGCTATCGCCGTTTATGAACCCGGGATTCCAGCGCTGCTGGTGATGGCGCAAGCACGGCCGGTCAGCGATCTGGCAGAGCTGCGCGGCAAGACCTTGGCGCTGTCCAACCCAACCTCGCTGGTGGCGCTGCGCACACTCGGCTGGCTTGGCGAGCAGGGCATCCGGCCGGGCCAAGATGTCACCCTGGTGCACGCGCGCAACGACGACAGTCTGGGCCAGCTCCTGATGTCGGGTGAAGCGCCGCTGGCGCTGATGTCTGGCGGTGAATTCCGCGCGATCCGCGAGGATCTGCGCGCACGCCTGCAGGTGTTCCGCGAGGTCATGCGCGTGCCCGGGTTCTTCGTGCTGCCCGGCAAAGGGAGTGTGGATCGCGCACGCCTCGGCCAGCTGCTGACGGCGTTCCCGCCAACGGCTGAGGGCCAGGAATTCGTGCGGCTCAGCGGGTTCCAAGGCATTCGTCCGGTGACCGAGGCGGACCGGGCTGCAGTTGCCAGCGTTGTTGAGGAAACCCACCGATTGTTGACCCAGCCGTAGTGCCGGGGGTGCGGGTGCATCTGTCGCTGCGGCTGAAACTGTTCGTCATCGGGGCGCTCGCGTTGGTTGGCACCACCGCGGCCCTATTGGTGAACCAACACATCCAGTTTGGCCAAGCCCTCGATCGCTTCATCACCCAACGCGCGATCGACGAGACGCCGTTCTTTCGCGCGGCCCTCGCAAGCCTCCTGATCGAACGGGACTATGCCTCGGTCGACGCGGTGATCCAAGAAAGCGTCACCCCCAATGGCATCGCGCACGCAATCCTGGTTGACCCCAACAACCGGTTGATCGCGCAAGCC
>JAAFHH010000043.1:4301-12591 GCA_013297545.1 Alphaproteobacteria bacterium | reverse complement strand
GCTGGAACCGCGCCTCCAGCTCTGCCACTGCGGTCGCGGACAAGAACTGAGTCTGCGCACCGCGCAGCAGCAGGAAGAGTTTCGCTGTCTCCTCCAACTCTTCAGCCGCGTAGACCGCGTCATCGAGAGACTTAGCGGAGACAACCGGCCCGTGGTTCGCCAGCAGCATGGCGCGGTGGTGTTCTGCCTGCGCCGCAACCGCGTCGGCCAGTGCCACGTCGCCCGGCGGATAGTAAGGCACCAGCGGCAGCCGGCCGACTTTCATCACGTGATACGCGGTGATCGCCGGCAGCACGTTGGTCGGGTCCGCATGGCACAAGCACGACACCGCCACCGCGTGGGTGCAGTGCAGATGCACGATGCCGCGCGCCTGCGGGCGCTTGGCGTAGAGCGAGACATGCAAGAACGCCTCTTTCGACGGCGGATCACCGGCGATGTGGCGCCCGGCGCTGTCCAGCAGCGAAATCCGCGCGGGGTCGAGCCGGCCGAGGCAGACATTGGTGGGCGTGACCAGAAATCCATCGTCGAGCCGGGCACTCAAATTGCCCGAACTGCCATGGGCGAGACCGCGCTCATAGAGGGAGCGGCCGTGGGCGACCATCTGATCGCGCAAGCCCGCCGCCGTCATGGCGCTGATCCCGCGAGGGTGGCCACGGCCCGGCGGTAGAAATCAACCGTGCCGAAATTGCCGGACTTGAGCGCGAAGCGAAGCCCGCGGGCGCCGAATTCCTCCAGTGCTGGCACGCCGGCGGCGATCTCCACGCCGATGCGCAGGCCCGACACGTCAAGCGCGGAGACCACAGCGCCCGAGGTCTCGCCGCCGCCGACCACGATGTGGCGCACGCCGCCCGCGACCAGGCCGCGCGCGACCGCGCCAAAGAACGCCTCAATGCGCCCGGCGATTTCCGCACCACCGTGGGCCGCTTGCGTCGCCGCCACCGCATCGGGGGCAGCGGTCGTGTAGAGCGCCGGCACCTGGTCGATGTGCGCCAACAAGAAGTCAACCGCACTGGCAGCCGTCACAGCACCCGACAGCAGATCGGCAGGATCAACGCGCAAGGCCGGATGATCGGCGGCGTAGGCTGCGATCTGCTGGTTCGACATCGGCGAACAGGACCCCGACAGCACAACGGCCGCAGCCCGCTCCGGTGCCAGCACGGCCGCACCCGGGGCCGAGCCCTGGCGCAAGGCCGCCGCCATCCCAAGCGCAATGCCGGAGCCGCCAATGACCAGCGCGTCGTCGCGCACGGCCGCCCCAATCACCATCAAGTCGCCGTCGGCCACCGCATCGACGACCATGAACGGCTGGCCCGCCGCAGCGCCCGCGCGCACGGCGTCGGCAATCGCGGGTGCGCCAGCAGCGACGACCTTCATCGGCACATGGCCAACGCCTAGACCCGTCTGCAAGCGCAGCCAGCGGCGGATGTCGGGGTCGGTCATCGGGTTGAGCGGGTGGTGCTCCAGGCCCGATTGGTTCAGCAACCGGTCGCCCACGAACAAGTGGCCTTGGAACAAACTGCGGCCGAGGCGCGGAAACACCGGGCACACCACGGCGTGCGGGGCCTTGAGGTGGCGCAGCAGCGCTTCGCCCACCTGACCGATGTTGCCTGCCGGGGTGGAATCAAACGTCGAGCAGACTTTGAACAAGATCCGCGCGCAGCCCGCGCGGGTCAGCCACTCAGCCGCCGCCAGCGATTGGGCGACGGCGTCAGCCGCTGGGATCGAGCGCGACTTCAGCGCGATCACCGCTGCTTGCGTGGCGGGCGCTGGGCCTGACGGCACGCCGATCAGTTGGATCGTCGAAAGCCCGCCCTGTGCCAAGCTGTTGGCCACATCGCTCGCCCCCGTGAAGTCGTCCGCGATCACCCCGAGTTGCATCAGATCCCCTGCCCTTGCGGCGCCAGCTGCTGGTCCGGTCCAGTATCGACACTCCGCGGGTGCCGTACAGTGCTATCGCGGTGAGTGGCCCTCGTGTATCATCTGAGCCACGATGAGGTCTCATCTGAGGCTGGAACGCGCCATGGCAGCCACCCCGATCCCGATCCTAACGAGTGACCGGCTCTCCGGCGGATCCCCGTTCGAGATCGCCCGCCGGGTGGAGCGTGGCCTGCCCGTTGCAGCCCTCGACCAAATGGTGCAGCTGGTCGCACCCGAAGATGCGCGCTTCAGCGCCAGCATCGTGCCCAAGGCAACCTTGTCGCGCCGTCGCAAGACGCCGCACGGGCGCCTGTCGGTCGAAGAGGGCAACAAGGTCGCCCGTCTCGCCAAGGTCTGGGATTTTGCGATCAGTGTGTGGGGAGATGCCGCGAGTGCGGCTGAATTCCTGCGCCGTCCCCACCCGATGCTCGACGGCCGGCCACCGCGCGACGTGGTGGTCGCGAGCGACCCGGGGGCGGATGCCGTCATCAACCTGATGGGACGCGGTGCCTACGGCGGTGGCGTGTGACGGGCACCGGCACGCCGGGCCGCCTCGACACGAGCCAAACTGCCTACCGCCTCGGTGATCCGCGCGGGGCATTCCCGATTTACGACGATGCGGGTGTCGCACGCTATCCGGGCCGCTGGAACAGCCGCGGCACCGCGGTGATCTATGCGGCCGAGCACTATTCCACGGCCCTGCTGGAAAAGCTGGTGCACTTGAACTTCATCCTGCCGACGGCGATGCACTGGATCGCCATCCAAATCCCCGCCGGCACCAGCGTTGAGGTGTTTCCAGCCCATGACTACCCAGGCTGGGATGGACCATCAGAGCGGATCTGCAAAGCTTACGGCGATGCCTGGATCACCGAGCGGCGCTCCGCCCTGTTGGTCGTCCCCTCCATCCCGGCCCGCCTGGAGCGAAACATCCTGATCAACCGCGCCCACCCCGACGCCAAGCGCTTCACCCACACGATGCCAGAGCCCGTGTTCTGGGATCAGCGCTTGTTCAGTTAGGCTCGCGGCTGGCCAAGCCGAGGTGCCGCGCGGTGACCAATCTTGACGGTTGCACATAGAGTGGCACACGGTACGCGACGCACCGAAACCGGCTGCTGCACGTCTGCCGAGACCCGTATGTCAACACCCTGTGCTAAGCTTGCAACCTGTCGCATGGAATACCTGTCACAGCGGAATTGCCCTGGCTGTGAGCAGGATCTTGGCTATCCGAACGTCCGCCGCGCTGAGCGCGGTGCGGCCGAGTTGCAGCGCCGCTACGATGATGCCAAGCAAGCACATTCAGGCCAAGCCGGCGTGATTGGCGACTTCGAACAGGCAGTGGCGCAAGACAGTCAGATCGTCATCGCAGTCAATCGCGAGTATTTAGAATGGTTGCTGAAATCCAAAGACTCACTTTATACAAATTATCACCGCCAGGTTCAGGGTGAGGCACGCCTACCGGCACAGGATCGCGATCACATCAGGCGGTCCGAGACGGATGAGCGAATGTTTCCGGGCTACAAAGACGAGATCGTGATGGGTGCGCTCAGCCTGGACAACACAGGCTTGTGGAGCTACGGACTGTTCCATCTAACATTGTCAGAAAATATGATTCACCAGCGCACTACTTTTACACATGCGAATACGTTTCAGTATCAAAGCTGGAGCAAAGACGTCATTGGAGGTGACGGCTATCGGACATGGGAGGAACTTTTAGGTTATCGCAGCGACTGGGGCGGCCGCGCGATGCTTGCCGTTGCCAAGCTCGCCGGACACCTGACGCCCGCGATGCAGCGAGATGATTTCGCCGCCGTTCTGCTGCGCACCGACGGCAACCGTGCCACCGATGACTTCATTGAGGCACACGTCTATGGTAAGGTAACACCGAGTGCAGTGTCATGTGTTCGCGCACCAACGGATGCTGAAACGGCGAGGTTTGATCCTGCTAGCTTTGCGGATGTGCCGATGCACCGCAATGGTGTCGAAAGTAAAGTGAATGCCCTCAACAAGAAAGGAGGGCTGTGCATTGCTTACGCATGTGGCAATTAAAGGTGTGTTGAAAGCGGCATTGTTTTTTGAAAACAAGCGCCCTGCTCTGTTGCTGTGGGACAGTGCAAAGAGTGCTGCATGCCGTGCCGACGCGATGTTTGACCTCTACGCGCAAGCAGACACTGAAGTACGGTTCTTGGATGGTCGCTTTGCGGATGCCGCGGCACTCCACGGCCCTTTGCGCGACTGGAGCGCGAAGTTCGCGGCACTGGATCATCTGATTTCCGGCATGGACGCGGACTTTGATGAAGACCTCCGCCGCTGGCATCTCGCGCGCGCGGCGTCGATGCGCCAAGCTGCGCCGGAGGTGCGTGAATTCACCAAAGCGCGCCTGCTTGGCTGCCCAACTGTGGAAGGTGCGCTGACTGAAGACGCCATTCGCATCAGTATAAAAAGCCGCCTCCATGAGGAAGCAACGCTGTTCGAATATGCTGTGTCAGCAACACGCCTTGGCTTGATCGAAGAAACCAACGCGAAGATTTCGGCGCTTTTGGAAGCCACCCTTATCCAGAGCCGCGATGCCGGCGTCGCTGAACGCAGTCAACTCGAAATCGATCAAGATATCCTCGATTTTGGCTTCGTGGCGGCCTATGTCGAAGCGTGGTTGGGTGGCGATCAATCGGTGTGGGATACCAAAATATTCAGGGGGTTTTCTCAGTTTTCGATGTTCCGCAGCCAGTTGACTACCCGGAAATTCCTCACCACTCTCAAACAATCATTTGTATTCCCCAAGTCTTCACCAATCATAGCAGCCCCGTCTGTCTCAGACGAAACGATGATCCGCACAGCTGCGGCTGAGCTTGCCTACTTCCCAAAAACTGCCCGCACTATTGCAGTATGGGCGACCGCTGATGCAACTTCAAGAATGCGTCGCCCCCCACAACCGATCGACGTGGGGAAGGCCCTGCGAGCAGCCCAAAAACAAGTCGACTTCTTCGTGCAACAGTTTGAGGGCGGTCGCAGGGAACGCGCAGACGCCGCCCTGGCCAAATTCATCGAAGGGCAACTGAATAGCGGCGCACTCCACCCTGCCTGCCAAACCTTGAGCGCTATGGCCACGCGCGTTGGCGCCACCGACAGCGACGCCAGCCTAGAGTTGCTAGACCTAGCGCTACAGGTTGAAGACGACCCAGTCGCGCGCGCCGGGCGGGCCGAAACACTGCGCGAACTCGGTCGACCAGAAGACGCGCTCCTGGCCTACAACGACGCCGTCGCCGACTTCCCCAACGACGTCGTCGCGCGCGCCGGGCGGGCCGAAACACTGCGCGAACTCGGTCGACCAGAAGACGCGCTCCTGGCCTACAACGACGCCGTCGCGGACTTCCCCAACGACGTCGTCGCGCGCAACGGGCGGGCCGAAACACTGCGCGAACTCGGTCGACCAGAAGACGCGCTCCTGGCCTACAACGACGCCGTCGCCGACTTCCCCAACGACGTCGTCGCGCGCACCGGGCGGGCCGAAACACTGCGCGAACTCGGTCGACCAGAAGACGCGCTTAAAGCTTACGCCGACACGGCTGCGCGCTTCCCCTTCAACCGGGTGGTCAAGAACGCCTGGGCGCGCACGCTGGTTGGCCTGCAGCGCATGGATGAGGCGGCCGAACTGCTGCAGTGGCAGAACCCGGTTGTCCAGCAGGACTGGCGTGATCGCTACGTATGGGCGACGCTGCTACATCGCACCGGCGATGCGACCGCGGTTGAACTGGTCAAGGCAGCCGCGGTCGACTGTCCGTTCGAGTCGACACGGCGCGCGTTCGGGCTGCTGCTGGCGAGTGTGCAACTGCGGGCGCGAGAGATCGACGGCGCCTATGCGCTGGTGACGCGCGAGATCGAGCGATCGCACCGCCCCAGCGCCACCATTCTCGCCTTCCCATTGTTGTTGCGCGCGCACTGCCATGGCGAGCGCCAGGATCTGCCGGCGATGCTGGCCGACCTCAAAGCGTCCGAGACCGCGCGGCCAACAGCTGAGATTATCGACTTGGCTGCACTGATGCGCGCGCGCTTCAGCGCGGCTGACGGCACGCTAACGGCGGAGCAGATGGACGCACTTGATCGGGCAATCATCACCCGCGAAGACGCGCTCGTGCTGGATCTGGCGGCATAGGCTGCGAGATCCACTGTCGCTTATTCCGATGCAACTAACGGCCCGGTACTAAGGGGCCCACCTCCGCAATCGCACCCGCAAGCTCGCGGATACCGCCGGTGATCCGTTCCAGCGGGATCGCGGAAAACCCCAGGCGCAGGTAGCGGGTGCGCGCGGGCGGGGAGGCGAAGAACACGTCGCCGGTTTCGATCAGCACGCTGCGCTGGCGGCAGGCCTCGATGAGGGCGGGGCCATCGAGGGTGGCGCCAAGGTCGATCCACGCCGCTGAGCCGCCAGCGGATTTGGCGAGTTCGGCACCCGGCAGGTGTAGCGCCAACGCGGATCGCAGCGCAGCACTGCGGTCGCGGTAGTGGGTGTTGAGGCGTGCCACCAGACTGTCCCGGTGGCCTTGGGCTAAGAACAGCGCCGCCGCACAGGCGTTGTTGGCGGGCGGATGGCGCAGGTTCAAGCGGCGCAGGGCGCGCAGCTCCGCGATCAGCTCGGCGCCTGCTACCACGAAGCCGATGCGCACCCCGTGCGCCAAGGTTTTCGACAGGCTGCCGACATAGATCACCCGGCCGTCGCGGTCCAAGCTCTTCAGCGCTGGCAGCGGCCGGCCGGTGAAGCTGAGCTCGCTTTCATGGTCGTCTTCGATGATCACGAGGTCGTGGGCGTGCGCCGTGGCCAGCAACGCCTCGCGCCGATCGAGCGGCATGGTGACGTTGGTGGGGCACTGGTGGCTCGGTGTCGTGTAGACATAGTCGCAAGACGGCAGATCCGGCTGGTCGGGGATCAGCCCATCGGCATCGATGACGAGTGGCAGCACAGTCCCCGCGCGCAGGCCGAAATTGTTGCGGGCATCGGGAAAGCCTGGGTCTTCGACGCCCACGGTGGTGGCCTTGCCCATCAGCAGATCGGCCAACAGATAGCAGCCCTGCTGCCCGCCCAGCGTGACCAGGATTTCTTCGCGCGCCGCCCAAATCCCGCGGGACGGCAGCACGCGGCGCTGCAATTGGTCGACCAGCGGTTCGAAGTCGCGATCAATCTGATCGGGCGACCAGGCTTCGATTGCCTTCGCGGTCAGGCTTTCCAGCGCGCACTCGCGCCAATCGCCCATTGGAAACAAGGATCGGTCGAACTGGCCGTAGACGAACGGGTATTTGTAGCTCTGCCAGTCCCTCGGCTTCGCGATGTTGCGTTGGGCGGTCGGGGTGATCCGCAGGCGGCGCTGCCAGTCGAAGGCAGCGGGGCTGGCCGGGCGCGCCGCTGCCCCCAGATAGGGGGTGAGCACGTCTTGGTTGATGTAGAGCCCGCTGCGCGGCCGGGAGGTCAGGAACCCGTGGTCCAGCATTTGCTGCAACGCGAGCGACACCGTGGTGCGTGAGAGCGAGAGCGCGTCGGCCAAGGTCCGGCTCGATGGCAGGCGGGCGTCGCTGGCGACCAGGCCATCGAGGATGGCGTGGACCAGCATTTCCTTGATCTGGCCTTGCAGTGTCGCACTCCTGCCATCGAACTGGCGAAACAGCCGCAGCCACATCGCCTCATCCACCGTGCTGCGCATGGTGTCTGCCCTCCCCCACCCGTGCTGGTAAACTGGCCCAATCGATCCGTCCAGTCTGGACCTACGGGTTGCACCCGGCGACTGTCACGCTGTCGGGCATGGGAGGGCCCGATGATCGATATCCTGATAACCGGCGGCACGGTGGTGGATGGCACGGGGGCGGCCCCGGTCCGCGCGGATGTTGGCCTCAGCGGCGACCGGATTGTCGCGATCGGCGACCTCCGCGCCGCTGCGGCCGGAACCCGGATTGATGCGACCGGCCTGATCGTCGCGCCCGGCTTCATCGATCTGCACACCCATTCGGACTTTACCTTGCTGGTCGATGGAGCAGCCGACAGCCAGATCCGCCAAGGGGTGACGACCGAGATCATCGGCCAATGCGGCCACAGCACGGCCCCCTGGTCTGGTCGCGGCCGGGGCGAGGGGTTTTTTGGCTTTGTCGAGGCTGGCATTCCGCTCGACTGGCGCAGTTTTGGGGACTATCTGGCTCGCCTCGAAGCCGCAAAGCCTGCGGTCAATGTCGGTGCCTTGGTTGGTCACGGGGCGCTGCATGAGGCCGCGGACGACGCCCCTGATCGCCTCCAGGCGATGGTGCACTTGGCTGAAGCCGCGTTCGATGAGGGCGCACTCGGCCTCTCCACCGGCCTTGAATATTCGCCCGGCATCGAAGCGCCGGCAGAGGA
>JAAFHH010000043.1:0-4291 GCA_013297545.1 Alphaproteobacteria bacterium | reverse complement strand
CCGGCTTTGGGGAAGCAATCGAGACCGCGCGCGCGGCCGGCGCACGCCTGCAGATTTCCCACATCCAGCCGAAGTACGGCGCGCCGGCCGATGCGATTGATCGTACGTTTGAGATGATCGAAGCAGCCAGCCGGGACGGCGTCGATGTTGCCTTCGACGTGATCCCGCATGAATGGTCGCACACCTACATGATGGCGAGCATACCAGCGTGGGCACGGGCGGGTGGGATCGAGGCGACCCTGGCGCGCCTATCCGATGCCGACGCGCGCGCGCGCATCAAGGCAGCCCCGGCACCGATCTGGCGCCTGGTGCTCGATCGGCGCTGGGATGACATCGTGCTGCTGCGAGCCGATGCCAATCCGGGACTGGTCGGCGAGACGCTGCGGGCGATTGGCGCCAAGCGGGGTGCTGATCCCTTCGATGCCGCCCTTGATCTGTTGCTCGAAGAAGGCTCGGCGGCTGGCCAAGTGATGTGGACTTCGCGCAATTTTCGCGACCGGGACATTTGCCTCTGCCTTGGCCACGCCAAGTGCAGCGTGATGTCGGATACGCTCGCACTCTCGCGCACCGGTCCACTGAAGGACATGATCGGCTCGCTGTCCGGCTATGGCTGGGTTGCGCGCCTGCTCGGCCACTATGTGCGCGACCGCGGGGTGCTGTCGCTGGCGGGTGCCATCGAGATGATCACCTCCCGCCCGGCCGACCGCCTTGGCCTTAAGGGCCGTGGCCGGCTGGTGGTCGGCGCGTTTGCCGATGTCGCCGTGTTCGACGCGGATGCCGTCGCGGACCAATCGACGGCGCGGGCACCAACCCAGCATCCGACCGGCTTTCGCACCACGATTGTGAACGGCGTCGTCGCCTTCACCGGGGGCGAGCGTACGCCGGCGCGCACCGGCCGGGTGTTACGCGGTAACTGGCCTTAGCGATTCGTTCAAACTGGCGTTAGAAGACCGCGGGATGAGAGCGCTAACATTCTTGTTACTGGAAAGCGGGGCGGGAATGACAGGCGCTGACAGTGGCAAAACCAGACTGGTGGTGGGCGGTGCAACGATCGCGGGCCTGATCGCGGCGTGGTACATCGCGTCCACCACCGGGGCGATTCCAAAACTCGATTTCCCCTCCCCCGAACAGTTTGTCGCGGCGGCCCGCCAAGTGGTGGTCGAACCCGGCTTCGCGGACGGTCTGCTGTTCGACCACCTGCTGCACAGCGTGAAGATCATCCTGCTCGGCTTCTTCGCGGCGACCGCGATCGGCGTGCCGCTGGGGTTGTGGATGGGCTGGAGCCGCACGGCAGAGGCCTTGATCAACCCAATCTTCTTGCTGATCCGCCCGATCCCAGCACTCGCGTGGATCCCGCTCGCGATCGTCTGGCTCGGTCTTGATGACGCCGCCAAGGTAATGGTGCTGTGGTTCGCTGCCTTCGTGCCCTCCGTCATCAACAGCTACACCGGCGTGCGCTCGATCGATCGGCCGATCATTGAGGCGAGCCGCATGCTCGGCATTGGGCGGATGGCGGTGATCACCGATGTCATCGTGCCGGGGGCACTGCCCTCGATTTTCACCGGCCTTCGCCTGTCGCTGCAGGGCTGCTTGACGGCGCTGGTCGCGGCCGAGCTCTTGGGTGCCATCCTCGGCCTTGGCAAAGTGCTCTACCAGGCCGGCCTCGACATCTACCCGGCCATGATCTTGGTTGGCATGGTCGCGGTTGCGCTCACCGGATTTGTATTGACGGCGCTGCTCGACGTGGTGGAAAGCCGCTCGATGCCCTGGCGGAAGCGCTAACGATGGGCCCGGCACTCCCCACCCGGCAGCTGGTCCTGCTCTCCGCCGTTGGGCTTGCGATCTTCTTTGGCATCTGGACTGGGGCGGCCTGGCTGGAACTGGCACCCCGCCGGTTCTTGCCGATGCCGTGGGACGTGATCGACCGCGCGTTCAAGCTGACTGAAACTCGCTTTTCCGGCCAGACCCTGCAGGGTCACTTGGTGATCAGCGTCGAGCGCTACTTGCGCGGGTTTATCCTCGCCGTGCTGGTCGGTGTGCCGCTCGGCCTGTTGATGGGCTGGTACCGCTGGCTCGATTACATCGTGACCCCGGTGTTCGATGCGCTGCGCTTTGTCGCCCCGATCGCGTGGGTGCCGTTTGCCGCCCTCTGGTTCGGCACCGGCATCGGCGGGCCGACCATGATCATCTTCGCCGGCGCCTTCCCGCCCTGCCTGATCAACGCCTACCGCGGCGCGCGCTATGTCGAGACGCGCTACATTGAAGCGGCGCAAACGCTGGGGGCGTCCGGTTTGCGCGTGGTGCGCGAAGTGCTGCTGCCGGCGTCCTTGCCGTCGATCATCGCGGGCTTGCGGATTTCGGCCGGGGCTGGTTGGCAGTCGCTGATTGGGGCGGAGCTGATCGCGGCCAATGCCGGTGTTGGCCTGATGATGGTGCGCGGCCAGGCCGCTCTCGATACTTCGATCGTGATGGTCGGCATGATCGCCGTTGGGCTGATCGGTCTGCTCATCGATGTGGCGCTGCGCGGCGCTGAAACCTGGATCAAAGCCAAGCAGGGGCACTGACCTATGGCGGACATTGTCTTGGATGGCGTCTCTCGGGTGTTTGGTCACGGTGACAAGCGGTTTGTCGCCCTCGACAAGGTGAGCTACACGGTCGCGGACAATGAATTCGTAGCCGTGGTCGGCCCATCGGGGTGTGGCAAAACCACCTGCATGCGGATGGCGGCCGGCCTGGAGTTCCCGACCAGCGGCACCTGCAAGGTCGGTGGCAAGATCGTCGACCGGCCGGGGCCGGACCGCGCCGTGGTGTTCCAGCAGTTCGCCCTGTTCCCGTGGAAGACGGTGCAGCAGAACATCGATTTCGGCCTGCGCTCCCTCAATGTCCCGCGCTCGGAAGCGGGGGATCGCATTGCCGCTTCGATCAAGCTGATGGGGCTGGAAGGCTATGAAGCAGCCTACCCCCACCAGCTCTCGGGCGGCATGCAGCAGCGCGTGGCGATTGCGCGCGCCTATGTGTTGAACCCGCAAGTGCTGCTGATGGATGAGCCGTTCGGCGCGCTCGACGCGCAGACCCGCACGGTCATGCAAGAAGAACTGCTGCGGGTCGGCCGGATCAACCCGCGCACGGTGATGTTCATCACCCACGCGGTCGAAGAAGCCGTCTACCTGGCGGACCGGGTGATTGTGATGACCCGGCGCCCGGGCCGGATCAAAGAAACCATCGATGTGAAGCCGGTGCGCCTTGCAGAGAAGTGGGACAATTACGAGCGCATCGAAGACGTGATGGACCTTGAATCCTTTGTGCACCTGCGCACACGGATTTGGCGTCTGTTGCGCGAACAGCACGACCCTGCCGATCACTGAGCCAACTGTTTCCAATCCAGGAGATCCCCGATGAACTATCTGAGCCGTAAAAGCTTTCTCGGTGCGGTTGCCGCACTGGCGCTGGTCAGTCCAGCGG
Organism: Alphaproteobacteria bacterium; assembly: GCA_013297545.1. Taxonomy (GTDB): domain Bacteria; phylum Pseudomonadota; class Alphaproteobacteria; order Elsterales; family Elsteraceae; genus RDXE01. The sequence continues at coordinate 829 of JAAFHH010000043.1, read as the reverse complement.
TTACTGCCCAAGAGTTGCGCGAAGTGCGCATCAGCTCGCAGCCGGCCCTGATGGGCTCGGTGCCGTTTCTGGTCGCTGAAGAACAGAACCTGTGGCGCGAGGTTGGCTTGCGCGTGACCGTCACCAACTTCCCGGCCGGCGCCCCCCAGATCGCCGCCAGCCGCTCGTGGGACGTGGGTTACACCGGCTCGGTGCCGGCGGTGCTCGGTGCTGCACGGTTTGGCCTGCACACCTTCGCGTTCTCCGATGACCAGTCCGCGACCAACGCGCTCTATGTCAACGGGCCGAATGCGGCCGCCCTGATCGCCAATCCGCAAGGGTTGAAGGGTCAGACGATCTTCTTGACTGCCAACTCCACGGTCGACCTGGCCGTGCGCTCGTGCCTCACGCGCCTCGGTCTTGCGCGCGGCGACGTCACGATCCGCTCGATGGGCCAGGCGGAAATCATTGCCGCCATGAGCTCGGGCAACGCCACCCTCGGCGGGCTTTGGGCGCCGAACACTTACACGGTGGAAGAACGCGCCAATGGCCGGATGATCTGTTCCAGCAAGGATGCTGGCGTGATCGTGCCGGGCAACCTGGTCGTGCGCGCCGATTGGGCGCGGGAAAACCCGGACCTCGCCGCCCGCTTCCTGGCCGCATACTTGCGCGCCCAGCGCTGGCTCGATGCGGACCGGCCGCGCGCCGTCGCAGCGATGAAGCGCCACTATGATGCTGGTGGGGTGTCGATCTCTGACGCCGCGATGAACAAAGAATACGACATCCGGCCGACCTTCAACCTCGCGGCCCAGCTCGCCTTGTTCGCGCGCACCAGCGGTCAGCCCTCGCA
>JAAFHH010000427.1 GCA_013297545.1 Alphaproteobacteria bacterium | reverse complement strand
CTCCGCCCGGTCCCACAGCAGTTTTTGGGAGAAGGGCGGGGCAGGTGGGTCTGCGAACAGCCGCGGGTGGGCGATGTTGACGCCGGCGTAGATGTGCGGCGCAACCCGCGCCTCCGCGCGCCAGGCGAGGCGGCCGGCGGGGTCGAGGAAATAGTCGCCCGCCCCCTCGCAGCCAAAGCCGGTGACCATGCGCTGCACCAACAGCAGCGTGTCCATCTCGGTTGGGTCCCAGCGCTCGATCAGCCGGTCGATCGCCGGGGTGGGGCCGTTCAGCCAGTAGACATCGGCGTTCAGGATCAAGAACGGGTCCGGTCCCAACGCGGGCAGGGCCTGGACGATGCCGCCGCCGTTTTCCAAGTTGGTGGTTTCCGGCGACAGGATGATCTCGATATCCCGGCGGGAGGCGAGGTGCGCGGCCACTTGCTCGCCAAGCCAGCGGTGGTTGACGACTGCGCGCTCGACACCGGCTGCCACCAACCGGTCGAGTGCGTGATCGAGCAGCGTGCGACCAGCCAATTCGATCAAGGGTTTCGGGCGGGTGAGCGACAGCGGGCGCATCCGGCGGCCCTCTCCAGCGGCGAGCACCATGGCGGTCCGGATCATGCCTCAGGCTCTTTCACGGCAGGAGAGGGGGACGAGACGATCAACTTCCGCCCGCACAGTGGCAAGCGCCGGGTGCGTCAGCCGGTGTTCCAGCAGCCGCCAGAGCCGCGGCAAGTGTGCGCGATAGTGCGGCTTGCCATCGCGCCGGTCGAGGCGGGTGAAGATGCCGATAATCTTCAGCAAGCGCTGCACGCTTAAAATCGCAACTGCGGCACCGAACCAGTCCGCTGGCAGGGTGAGGTGCCGGCGGTAGTCTTCGAGCAGCGTGGCTGCTAACGCGGCCGGCACGTCGCGCCGGGCATCATCAACGAGCGACACGAGGTCGTAGAGGCCAGGCCCGGCCAGCGCGTCTTGAAAGTCCAGCAGGCCGGTGCCCGCAACGCCAGCGCGCTCCAGCACCATCAGGTTGTCGACGTGATAGTCGCGCAGCACGAGGTGGGTTGGCGCTTGGTTCAGAATGGTTGCGGCCTGGTGCCACGCGGCGAACAGCGCCTGACTGTCTGCGGGTGCGCCAGTCGCAGCCGGCACGTACCAATCGGTGAACAGGGCGAGCTCTGCCGTGTAGGCCGCCGCATCGTAGGGTGCGAGATCCTGGATGAACGGTCCGGCCGGTTGCTGGTGCAGATGGATCAGCACGGCAATCGCGGCATGGTAGAGGCCCGATTCCTCGGCCCCGGCCGCCAGGGCACGGGTGAAGGTGGTGTCGCCCAAGTCTTCCAGCAGCAAGAACCCCTGCGCGAGGTCAGCGGCCAGGACGGCGGGTGCCGAGAGGCCGGCTGCCACCAACCGTTCGGAGATCGCAACGAAGGTCGCGGTGCGTGGTTCGACCTGTGGCGGCGCATCCATCAGCATGGCGCGGCCGCGGGTGTGGGCGAGGCGGAAATAGCGCCGGAAGGAGGCGTCGCCCGGCAGCGGTTCCACCACCGCATCGCCCCAGCCGACGGTGCGGAGCCACTCCAGGCGAGCAGCCGTGCGCTCCGACCCGGTTACCAAGTCCATGGTCGTGATCCTGACGCAATATGGGCAATGCGGCCGGCGCCGGCGGTCTCGAACCTGATGCTGAGCGCGTCTTCGGGCAGGTGTGCGCCCAAACGCTCCGGCCATTCGATCAGGGTGATTGCGGTGGCGAACGCCTCATCCAGGCCGAGTTCGGTGATGTCGCCTACCCCACTCAAGCGGTAGAGGTCGACGTGCCAGACCGTGCCGGTCTCGAGCTCGTAGGTTTGCACCAAGGTGAAGGTCGGGCTCGGCACCTCGATCGCCGCCCCCGCGCGGGCTTGGATCAGCGCGCGGGCGAAGCTGGTCTTGCCGGCACCCAAGGGGCCGGACAGCGCGATTACATCGCCCACAGTCAGCACGGGCGCCAAACGCAGTGCCGCCGCGATGGTCGCGGCTTCATCAGGCAAATCGAGGGTGGTTGGAATCGGGGCGGACATGGCTGAGCGACCGGGCTGTAGCCTATCGCCCCTCCCCCCGCAAGCGGCGCGGGCGAGGCCAGTGGCCCCGCCCGCAGCACTGCCTACTTCTCGTACTTCGCCAGCGTGGTGAGCGCTTGCGCCCACAGCACGAACTTGGAGGTCGCGAGGTCTTCGATGGTCTTGATGTTGAACGCGGCCTTCAGCGCGTCGGCATCGGCCTTCGAGACGCCTTCCAGCACTTCTGGGCTCATCGTGACGATTTCCTTGATCGTCTTGCCTTCAACGGCCTTATCGAGGATCGGTGCCAAAGAGGGGTTGTGCGCCATAGGATCTGTCTCCCGATTGATGCCCCGGTGCGTGGGGCCACCCGGTGTGCCACGAGTCGCGGGCAATGTCGAATAGAGCCGCTGGCTGTCAGATCATCATTGACGGGGGCCTGCACTTGGCTATTATCCCGCTCCTCTCGAACGGGGCCGAGTGTCCCGTGCGTCACGTTTCGTTTTGGGTTCGTGTCATGTACGCAGTGGTCAAGACCGGTGGTAAGCAGTACCGGGTGGTCGAAAACGACGTCATCACCGTGGAAAAGCTGGTTGGTGAAGCCGGCCAAGCGGTGGAATTGGCTGAGGTTCTGATGCTCGCGGGCGATCAGGGCATCGTGCTGGGTGATGCGTTGAAGACCGCCAAGGTCAGCGCTGAAATCGTGCGTCAAGCGCGCGGCCCCAAGATCATCATCTTCAAGAAGCGCCGTCGGCAGAACTCGCGCCGCAAGAATGGTCATCGTCAGGATCTCACGATCTTGAAGATCACCGGCATTCACGCGGCCTGATCCGGGCGAAGAGGAGTATCCGATGGCACATAAAAAAGCAGGCGGCTCGTCCCGCAATGGTCGTGACAGTGCGGGTCGTCGCCTCGGCGTGAAGCGCTTCGGTGGCCAGGAAGTGCTGGCTGGCAATATCCTGGTCCGCCAGCGCGGCACCAAGATGGATCCGGGCAAGAACGTCGGCATGGGCCGCGATCACACGCTGTTCGCGCTGATCGATGGCGTCGTCTCGTTCCACAAGACCCGCGACATGGTGCGCGTCGACGTGCTGCCGCACGCCAACGACGACCGACCGACCCTCGCGGCCGCTGCTGAGTAGCCCGCACGCACCTGTCGGGCCGCCGCAACGGCCAAGCTCAAGGGGAACCCAGCGGGTTCCCCTTTGTCGTTTCTAAGGTACACACGTCGCCATGAAATTCCTCGACCGCGCCAAGATCTTTGTCAGCTCCGGCCATGGTGGCGCCGGCTGCGTTGGCTTTCGTCGTGAGAAATTCGTCGAATATGGCGGCCCCGACGGCGGTGACGGCGGGCGCGGCGGCGATGTCTGGATCGAGGGGCAGGCGAACCTGAACACCCTGATCGACTATCGCTACCAGCAGCACTTCCGCGCCCAGAACGGCATCCCCGGTATGGGCCGCAACCGCTCAGGCCCGGCGGGCCAGGACATCATCATGAAGGTGCCGGTCGGCACCCAAGTGTTCGACGATGATGAAGAAACCTTGCTGGCAGACATCATCGAGGTTGGCCAGCGCGTGCGGCTGCTG
>JAAFHH010000426.1 GCA_013297545.1 Alphaproteobacteria bacterium | reverse complement strand
GATTCCAGCTATACTCATAGATCGGCACGTCGGCCCCTGGCCCGGCCTCATGGGCGACTGTGCCACCGTGGTCGCTCACCACCATCACCGTCGCTTCGACACTGCTGGGGGCGACCATCGCCAACATCACCGCGTGGCCGGCCGGGATGTGATCGCGCAAGCCCTTGAAGTGCTGTTCGGGAATCGGGGCTGCCACCACACTGATCAGCTTCTTCGCGATGCCATCGGCTGAGCCCACCGCCATCGCCGCATGGGTGGCAGCCATCAGATCCGGGAAAGTGATCACCAGTTCGCGCCAGGCGACGGCTTGGGCCGTCGGCATCTCCACTTCCGTGATCACGCCGTTGGTGCCGTAGGCGTGGTTAACCTTTTGGATGTCCGCACCGCGCAGCTCCAAGATCCGCGGCTCGGCTTCCATGGTGACGACGCGCAGGCCCAAGATGTTGCCGGGATCGCGCAACAACCCCCAGGAGATCGAGCCGATCCCGCCCGAGCCACCGGCGATGAAGCCGCCAATCGTCGCGGTGCGCCGGGTGGAGGGGTAGAAGCGGATTTCTTGGCCCGTCGCCGCCAGCGCCTCGTCGAGCGCCAGCATCTTGATGCCAGGCTCGCAGCGCACCACCCCCGGCTTCACCCAGCGGATCGCCTCCAGGCCGGAGACGTCGAGCACCACCCCGCCCTTCAAGGGCATCGCCTGGCCGTAGTTGCCGGTGCCCGCCCCGCGCACCGTAACCGGCACATCGTGGGCGTAGGCGGTTTTCAGCACATGGATGATGTCAGCTTCCGAGCGCGCCTGGACCAACAGGTCACCGGTGACATCGCGCAGCTGGCGCTTGAGCACCGGGCTGTACCAGTAGAAATCCCGGCTTTTTTGTTTCACCAGGGCCGGATCATCAGTGCGCGGCAGATCACCAAGGGCGGCAAGAAAGGCAGAGGTCAGCGCCATGGAAACTCCTAATTCTCAAGCCGCACAGCGCTTTCGTGCCACCGCCGCAGCATCAGATGACTGATCGCACCCAGCAGCAGGTAGATCACAATGCCCGCAGCCGAGATCAAAAACAGCGCGGCAAACATCCGCGGGATTTGCAGCCGGTAGCCGGCCTCCAAGATCCGGTAGGCAAGCCCGGAACCAATGCCACCGGATCCGGCGACAAACTCCGCCACCACCGCGCCAATCAGCGACAAGCCGCCGGAAACCTTCAAGCCCGCCAGATAGTACGGCAGCGCGTTCGGGATGCGCAGCAGCCACAGCTGCTGCCAGCGCGTCGCGCCATACAGCTGGAACAGGTTCAACAGATTGTGATCGGTCGAGCGCAAGCCGAGCGTGGCGTTGGACACGACTGGGAAGAACGCGACAATCCAGGCGAGGATCAGCATCGCCGTGAACGGTTCTTTCACCCAGATGATCAACAGCGGCGCAATCGCGATCACCGGTGTCACCTGCAGCACCACGGCATAGGGCAGCAGTGCCAGTTCCACCCAGCGCGCCGAGACGAACAGAATCGCGAGCAAACCGCCCAGCACCGCCGCCAGCACGAACGCGGACAGCGTCACCGCCAGCGTGATGCCAAGGCTGGAGGCCAGCAGATCAAAATCCGTGCCCAATGCGCGCACAATCGCCGTCGGGGGCGGCAAGATGAACGGGTTGATGCCAAGGCCGACGACAGCCGCCTCCCAGCCGCCAACCAGCAGCACACCGACGATCGTTGGGGCCAAAATCGCGAGCCAGGCATCCCGGGTCATCATGCCGCCATCGCGTCCTTCAACGCCGATGAGACCCGCCGACATTCGGCGTTGTAGGTGGCAGAGGTGCGATAGATTTCATCACGCGTGGGCGGACCATCGATCACAATGTCGTCGGTGATCCGGCCCGGACGCGCCGCCATCACCACCACCCGGGTTGAGAGATAGACACTCTCGTAGACCGAGTGGGTGACGAACACGGCCGTGAAGCCAAGATCCCGCCACAGGCGCAGCAGATCATCGTTGAGCTTCAGGCGGGTGATTTCATCAAGGGCGGCAAACGGTTCATCCATCAGCAGCAGCCTTGGCCGCGTGATCAGGGCGCGCGCGATCGACACCCGCATCTTCATGCCACCGGACAAGGCGCGCGGATAGGCATCGGCGACATCGCTGAGACCGACCATCGCCAGCACTTCGGCCACCTTCGGCCGCACCTCGGCGCGCGGGTGCTTGGCCAGCGTGAGCGGCAGGGCGACGTTGGTCGCCACCGTCGCCCACGGCATCAGGGTTGGTTCTTGGAACACGAAGCCAAGACTGCGCTCAGGATCGCCGCCGGTGGAGATGCGCGCACTCGGCCAGTCGATCGCGCCGACACTGGGCGCGCCCAAGCCCGCGATCAGCCGCAGCACGGTCGACTTGCCGCAGCCGGACGGTCCAACCAGCGACAGAAACTCGCCCGGCCGGATCGCGAGATCCAGGCCGCGGAGCGCTTCGGTGCCGGTGGTGTAGGACTTGCCAATGCCCGTCAGCCGCACCACCGGCTTTGGTGTTGTGGTCATGCTATGGCCTGAGCTGAATGCCGTGGCGCTTATTGACGAACTCAGTCGTGAACGCGGTTTGCCACGGCAAGGTCGCCGGATAGACGCCAGCACCCGACACCGTGTCGAAGAACGACTTCCAGCGCGCTTCGGTCATCGCACCGATGCCCATGGTTTGGCTGTCGCCACTATCCACGATGCCGTACTGGCGCATCAGCGCGATCGAGTTGGCGATTTTGGCGTCGGTCATTTCCGGATTATCGCGCTTGATCAACGCGTTGCCGGCCGACGGGTCGCGGTAGATGTAGTGGTACCAGCCCTCGATCGTCGCCTCCACGAACGCGCGCACCACGTCCGGCTGGCGTTCGATCATCTGGCGCGGCAGCACGATCATGCACGAATAGGTGTCGTAGCCAGCATCGGCCAGCAGATGCACCACCGGCTGCACACCGGCTTGCTGGATGGCGTAGGGCTCCGAGGTCAAGAAGCCCTGCTGAATGGCTGTGCGATCTGCCAAAAACGGCGCCATGTTAAACGTGTAGGGGCGGATCTGCGCGTCGGTGTAGCCGAACTTCGCGCGCAGGAACGTCCAGTACGATGTGCGCGCCGCGGTCGAGATCAGGATCGGCTTGCCGCGCATGGCTTCCAGGCTGTCATTGCCTTGGCCCGGGTGGGCGATCAGCACCTGCGGGTTCTTCTGGAACATCGCACCGACGGCGACCATTGGGATCGCCTGGGCGGTGAAGTTGAACACTGAGAACCCATCGGAGAACATCTGCGCATTGACCACACCGGCCACCAAGTTCTGCGCCGGGTTCTGCTGCGGCCCGCCCATGCGGATCGTCACATCCAGACCGCGCTGGCGGTAGAGCCCGGCAGCAACGGCTTGATAGAAGCCACCGTGCTCGGCTTGGGCGAGCCAATCAGTGCCAAAGGTCAAGCGGGTCATCGGCTGAGCCAACACGGGGGTCGCTGCGGCAAGGCCGGCCGCAAGGGCGAGCAGAGTAAGGCGCATCGGATGCAGTCTCCTCAAGGGCGGATGCAAGGTCGAGGGGGATCGTCGACCGTCTCGCCCGGTAATGCAACAGCGAGGCCAAGGGGGTGCAACCGCC
>JAAFHH010000425.1 GCA_013297545.1 Alphaproteobacteria bacterium | reverse complement strand
ATCGAAGCCGCGCGCGCTGGCGAACACGGCCGAGGCTTTGCGGTGGTCGCCGAAGAAGTCCGCAAACTCGCCGAGACCTCGGCCGCCATGGCGCGGGACATCTCCGGTTTGATTGAAACTGCAGCGGTGCGCGCAGCCCGCGGGGTCGATGTGGCAACCGATGTCGCCGGCCGGATGGGCGAGATGCAGCGCGCGGTTGCGTCTTCCGACCGGCTGATTGGCGCGATTGCGACCGCCATGGAAGAACAGCAGGCGACGGTGACGGAGATTGCGTCCACCGTGGTAGAGCTCACGCGCCTCGGCCAGTCCAACGCGACGGCCGCCGAAGAAATCACCGCAACCATTGTCGATCTGGCCCGGCTGGCAGAAATGACCCGCGGCAAGCTCGACGTGTTCAGCCGCAGTTCGATCAGCCAAGGGGCAGCGACGTGAGCCCCGCTCTTGAGGAGACGACACCATGACCCGGTCCCATGAACGCAGCCTGCACGAACTCTACCGCCGCGATCCTGAACGCGCCGATGCCGTGGTGTTCGGCCGTGTCACCGACCAGAGCCGCCGCGGCTTTCTGGGTGGGGCGGGCCTCGCCGCCATGGGGGCAGCGATCGGTCTGCAGATCCCGTTCGCAGCCCGCATGCCGTCTGGCCTGGTGCCGGTCGCCTTGGCACAAGCCCCAGCTGCCGCGCCGCGCACGCTGACCTTCCCGGGCAAGGCGCCCGGCCTCACCTTGCTGCAAGAACGCCCGCTGGTCGCCGAGACGCCGGAGCACATGCTCGACGACGCCGTCACCCCGACGGAGAAGTTCTTCGTGCGCAACAACGGCTTGATGCCGGAAAACGTGCCGGCCGATCCGAACGCCTGGCGCTTGGTGATTGATGGCGAGGTCAACACGCCGCTCACCTTGACCTTGGGTGAGATGCGCCAGCGCTTCCCGATCGTCACCTTCCAGCTGCAGATGGAATGCGGCGGCAATGGCCGCGCGCAGTTCCAGCCAGAAGCCCGCGGCAATCAGTGGGGCAACGGCGCGATCGGCAACGCGGTGTGGACGGGTGTGCGCCTGAAGGATGTGCTGAACGCAGCCGGCTTGAAGCCGAGTGCGGTTTACACCGCCAACTTTGGTGCCGATCCGCACTTGTCCGGTGCGACCGATCGCCAAAGCATCTCGCGCGGGGTGCCGGTCGCCAAGGCGATGGAAGATCACACGATCTTGGCGTTTGAGATGAACGGCCAGCCGCTGTCGCTGGTCCATGGCGGGCCGTTGCGCATTCTGTGCCCGGGCTGGCCGGGTTCGGTCTCGCACAAGTGGATCACGCGGATTTGGATCCGCGACCGGGAGCACGATGGTCCGGGCATGACCGGCACCAACTATCGCATGCCGCGGACACCGATGGTGCCCGGCGCGGAAGCCGACAACGCCAACATGGCGGTGATGGAATCGATGCCGCTGCGCTCGATCATCACCAGCCACGCGAACGGCACCGAACTCGCCGCCGGCACCCGCCAGGTGGCGCTGCGCGGTGCGGCGTGGGCGGGGGAAAAGACCGTGCGCGCGGTCGATGTCTCGCTCGATTTCGGCCAGACGTGGCGCTCGACCACGCTCGGCCAGCCGGCCAACAAGTACGCCTGGCAGCGCTGGGAAACCCAGCTCACCCTGCCGAGCCGCGGCTATTTTGAGATCTGGGCGCGCGGCATGGATCAGGATGGCACCATGCAGCCGCATACCCCGGCGAATTGGAACCCACAAGGCTATGGCGCCAACGCCATGCACCGGGTCGCCGTGTTGGTGCGCAGCTAGGCAATGCTGACCCGCAGCATTGTTCTGTCGCTCGGGTTGCTCACCGTGGTGATGGCGGCGGACCGGATGGGCATGGTGCGTGAGCGCCCGGCCCCGCCCCCGCCGCCCCGGCCGGTGGCGATTGCCCCGGCCCCGGCGGCGCTCGTGGTCGCCGCCGCGCCGGTGGTAAACGCGCACCCAACCGAAACCCCGGATGTGCTGCCCGACGGCCCGTTCCGGGATGAGACCTTCTACTTCTGCACCACGTGCCACGGCAGTGCAGTGATCACCCGCACCGGGGCAACCCGCGAACGGTGGGATTTCCTGCTGACCTGGATGACCGACGTCCACGGCATGGCGCCGGTGGAAGGGGCGGACCGGGACAGCATGCTGACCTACCTCGCCACCAGCTTCCCGCCGCGGCGGCGCGCACCGGTCAATCCATTCCTGCAGCAGGGGTCGAACTGACCCCTCCCGTCCTCCCCCTGCAAGCGGGGGGAGGACGGGACACCTGGCGAGGATTGGCCTTACCCAGCCATTCTTCCTGCGATGAAGCGGAATTCTTGGGTTTTGCCGCCGTAGCCATAGGCTGCGGCGGGAACCTCGTGGACCAGGGCGTAGCTTTCGTGGTGCACCCCGCCCAGCAGCGCGGTGAGCTCGGCAAACACGGCGTCTAGCCAAGCCGCCAGCTCGGTCTTGGTGTTCGAGCCGTCGACCACCTTGATGTCGAGCCAGAACGTCGCCTGCCCCTGCTCAGCCAGGGACCGTCCACCCGCAAACCAGTGCGCCGGGTCGATGTGCTGGATGGCAACGGCGGTGATGGTTGGGTCTTTGCGCAGATGCTCGGCGGTCAGCGCGCTTAAGCGGGTGGCGATGTCGGCCGAGCGGCCAGCATCGGGCGGGGTGGTGAGCGAGAGGTTCAAAATCGGCATCGCGTCCTCCATGGGTGAGACCCCAACCATCCCCGAGATTAAGATTCCAAAAAATCAGATTGTTCTAACAATTTGCTTTGATAAAATCGAAGCATGCTGCTCGACCCCCACCTGCTGCGCACCTTCGTTGCCTTCGCGGACAGCGGCTCATTGACCAAGGCGGCGGCGATCGTCGGACGCTCAGCCTCGGCGGTAACCAGCCAGATGCAACAGTTGGAAGCACAGGTCGGAGAGGTGCTGCTGGTGCCAGCCGGTCGCCAGCGCGTGCTCACACCGGCTGGGCACGATCTTGTCGGGCACGCCAGGCGCATCCTGGACGCGCATCGCACAGCGTGGTTGAGCCTGTCGGGTGCGCGCCGCGATGGCGCAGTGGCAATTGGTGCGACGCAGGATTTTGCCGAGGCTGACCTGCCGGACCTGTTGGCGCTGTTCGCCACCACGCACCCGCGTGTGCGCCTGGACCTCACGATCGGGCGCTCGGCCGAGCTTGGCGAAGCGCTGCTGGCAGATCGGCTCGACGTGCTGGTTGCCGCGCGCTCGCACCCGGAGGTGGGCGAGATCGCCGTGTGGCAGGAACCCACGCTGTGGCTCGCCGGTGCGCACGGGCTGCGCGTTGCCGCGGCGGATGCTGTGCCGCTCGCCGTGTTGGCGCCGCCGTGCGGCTTTCGGTCCGCCGCGCTTGCGGCACTGCAACGGGTTGGACGTGCGCACCGGGTGGCCGCAACCAGTTTGAGTGTTTCTGGGTTGCTCGCGGCAGTGACGGCGGGTCTTGCCGTAACGCTGCGCACCGGCCGATCGCTGCGGGCGGGTGTCGCACCAGCCCCGCCTGGTCTCGATTTACCTGCGGTGGAGGCGATGGGCTTTTCAGTGCGGTTGCGCGCCGGCGCCAATCCAGCCGCGCGGGTGCTGGC
>JAAFHH010000424.1 GCA_013297545.1 Alphaproteobacteria bacterium | reverse complement strand
CCGGCATCCGGGTGGGCGACATCGTGACCTCGATCGCCGGGCGCGCGGTCGACGATCCGGAATCGTTGCGCTACCGCATCGCCACCTTGCCGATCGGCCAGAGCGTGCCGCTGCAGGTGCTGCGCCAGGGCCGCACGCTCACCCTGCCCGTCGCCCTCGCCGCCCCGCCAGAGCAGCCACCGCGCGATGCGACGCGCATCCAAGGTGCTGTGCCGGTGGCCGGGGCGACGGTGATGAACCTCTCGTACGCCGTGATCGACGAACTCGGCCTCAGCGGCACCCCGCCGGGCGTGGTGGTGGCAGAGGTGGAGCGCGGCTCCAACGCCGCCCGCGTCGGCTTGCGCCCTGGCGACATTCTGCTGCGCATCAACGGTGCGCCGGCCGCTGCGGCGCGCGAGCTGCAGGGCCAGCTGGCGCAAAGCCGCAGCTGGCGGCTCGACATCCGGCGCGGGGCGCAAACACTGTCGGTCCAGGTTCAGCTGTGAGCCGCGCACCGGCACCGGACTTGCTGTCCCGCGTGCCCTCGACCAACGCACCGCTGGCCGAACGGCTGCGGCCGTCAAAGCTGGCTGACATCGTCGGCCAAGATCATCTGCTCGGACCGGACGCGCCGATCGGGCGCATGATCGCATCCGGCCGCTTGGGCTCGATGGTGCTGTGGGGTCCGCCCGGCTGCGGCAAAACTACGCTCGCCCGCGCATTGGCGGAGGCAAGCGAACTCGCGTTCGAGCCCTTGTCTGCGATCTTCGCTGGCGTGGCGGATTTGCGCCGGGTCTTCGACGCCGCCCGCCAGCGCCGCGACCAGGGCCGCGGCACGGCGCTGTTCATCGACGAAATCCACCGCTTCAACCGCGCTCAACAAGATGGGTTCCTACCCTTCGTCGAAGACGGCACGGTCGTGCTGATTGGGGCGACGACGGAGAACCCCAGCTTCGAGCTCAACGCCGCGCTTCTATCGCGCGCTCGGGTCTATGTGCTCAAACGCTTGGACGAGGCAGCATTGGCTCGCGTGATCGCACGCGCGGAGGCTGAGCTCGGCCGGCCGCTGCCGCTGACACTGGAGGCGCGCGAGGTGCTGCTGACGCTGGCCGATGGCGACGGCCGCTACTTGCTGAACCTGATCGAAGACATCTCGGGCGAGGCCGAGCCGCTCGACCAAGCAGCCCTGATGGCGCGCGTGCAGCGCCGCGCGCCGGTCTACGACAAAGCGCGCGACGAGCATTACAACCTGATCTCCGCCCTGCACAAATCCTTGCGCGGCTCAGACCCCGATGCTGCCCTCTACTGGTTCCAGCGCATGCTGGCGGGCGGCGAGGATCCCCACTTCATCGCCCGGCGCCTCACCCGCTTTGCGGTTGAAGACATCGGCCTGGCGGACCCCGGTGCGCTGACCCAAGCGATCGCCGCCTGGCAGGCGTTTGAGCGCTTGGGCTCCCCCGAAGGCGAGTTGGCGTTGGGGCAATTGGTGCTGTACCTCGGCACGGCGCCGAAATCGAATGCGGGGTACACTGCGTTCAAAGCTGCGGCAAAGGCGGCCGCCAGCAGCGGGTCGCTGACCCCACCGGCGCACATCCTGAATGCGCCGACCCGGCTGATGGGCGACCTCGGCTACGGCAAGGGCTACCAGTACGACCACGACGCGCCCGATGGCTTCTCCGGCCAGTCCTACTTCCCTGACGGCATGGCCCGCCAAACCTTCTACGACCCGCCGGACCGCGGCTTTGAGCGCGAAGTGCGCAAGCGCCTCGACTGGTGGGCAAAGAAGCGGGCGGAGCGCGCGGGGTCATGATCGAGATCTTGGCGGTCGCGCTCGGCGGTGCGGTTGGATCGGTCGGCCGCTACCTCGTGGTGCTGTGGCTGCCGGCTCCTGCTGGCACGCTGGCCGTCAACCTGGTCGGCGGCTTTGCGATGGGCGTGGTGGCAGCGCTGGTCGAGGCGATCCCAGCCCTGCCGCCAGCCGTCCGCCTCTTGCTCGCAACCGGCATTCTCGGCGGTTTCACGACGTTTTCAGCGTTCGCGCTCGACACCATGCACGCACTCGATCGCGGGGCCTATGGCACGGCACTCGCGTATGCGGGCCTGTCCGTCCTAGGCTCTGTCGCCGCGTTGGCGATTGGCCGCGCGGTCGCGAGGGCATTGCTGTGACCACAGTTCAACACATCATCGTCACCGACGCGGACAGCGACCAGCGGCTCGACCGCTGGTTCAAGCGCCGCTTCCCGCACCTTGGCCACGCAGCACTCGAAAAACTGCTGCGCACCGGCCAGATCCGCGTCGATGGCAGCCGGGCTGAAGCCTCAACCCGGGTGGCAACCGGCCAGACCATTCGCGTGCCGCCCCTGCCGGAGGCGTCGCTGAAGCCGCCGCCGCCGCGGCCGGCTGATCCGTCGCTGGTGAAAGATCTGATGCGGCGGATCTTGCACAAGGATGCCCATGTGCTGGTGCTCGACAAGCCAGCCGGTTTGGCGGTGCAAGGCGGCAGCGGCACGAAAACCCACCTCGACGGCATGCTCGACGAGTTCCGCTTCGACGCGCCGGACCGCCCGCGCCTGGTCCACCGCTTGGACCGCGACACCTCGGGCGTGCTGGTGCTGGCGCGCACGGTGAAGGCGGCGGCAGCGCTGGCGAAGGCGTTCAAGCACAAGGAAGCCGAAAAACTCTACTGGGCGATTGTCGTTGGCGTACCGGACATCCACCGCGGCACGATCGACGCGCCGCTGGCCAAAACCGGCAGCCAGTATGAACGCGTCGCAGTCAATTCCGAGGGTGACCGGGCAACCACGCACTACGAAGTGATCGACCATGCCCACAAGCGCGCGGCCTGGATGGCGCTGATGCCGGTAACCGGCCGCACGCACCAACTGCGCGTCCACTGCGCCGCGATGGGCACGCCGATCCTCGGTGACGTGAAGTATGGCGGCGCCGCTGCCGTGCTCGATGGCCTCGAACTCGCACGCCAGATCCACCTGCACGCCCGGCGCATCCGCATCCCGCACCCGGGCGGCGGCTGGCTGGAGGTCGAGGCACCAATGCCGAAGCACTTGCAGCAAAGCCTGAACGCGCTCGGCCTCAGCCGATGAAAACCCTCATCCTGTTCGATATCGATGGCACGCTGGTCGACAGTCAACACACGATCCACACCATGATGGTCGCGGCATTTGAGGCGCAGGGCTTGGCGCCGCCGTCGCTGGATGCCACACGCCGGATCGTCGGCCTCGATCTCGAAGAAGGTATTGGCCTGCTACTGGGTGACCGGTCCGGCAGTCCGGCTGCGATCGCGGACGCCTACCGGCATGCCTACCATGATCGGCGGGAAGCAGGCGTGCCCGATGGGCCGCTCTACCCCGGCATGTTCGCTCTGGTCGAGGGCCTCTACGAAAAGGGCTTCGTGCTCGGCATCGCGACCGGCAAGAACATGGCCGGCTTGAACCGGGTGCTGGCGACCCAAGGGCTGGAGCGCTTCATCACCACGCGACAGGCTGGCACGCCGCCGCCAGGGAAACCTCATCCCGCGATGCTGCACCGGGCTTTGGCCGAGACAGGTATCCCAGCCGAACGATGCTTCATGATCGGCGACACGACGTTCGATGTGCTGATGGCACGGGCAGCTGGCGTGACG
>JAAFHH010000431.1 GCA_013297545.1 Alphaproteobacteria bacterium | reverse complement strand
TGGACTGGGAACTGCGCCAGATCGATGGCGGCGATCACCTAGCGCTGCACCCGTTCGGCGACCCAGAATACCTAACCATTGCCTTCACCGGCGCCGATCCCCGCGGGCTGCGCTATGCCGCGATCCTGGACGAGGGTGTGCGCCGCCTGCGCGCGAGCGGTGAGCTTGCTCGGATTCTGGCGCGCTACGGCGTCTCGGATTGGGGACCACAAGGTTAGGACATTGAGGCGCGTTGACAAGCGTGCGGCGGCAGCCCCACGGTGAGTAAGGTTTTGTTTGATCCGGAGGGGGATCCCGCCATGCGTACCGCTTTCATTGGGTTTTCGGCTCTGCTGCTGGCAACGGCCGCAGTGTGGGCGCCAACCGCCACCGCGCAGACGCCGCGCGACACCATCGTGATGGCGAAGTCCATCGACGACATGATCTCGCTCGACCCGGCAGAGAGCTTTGAGTTCTCGGGCTCGGAAGTGATCTCGAACGTCTATGACCGGCTGCTGATCGCCGATCCGCTTAAGCGCGGCGAACTGACGCCGCAGCTGGCAGCGTCGTGGGAGGTTTCGGCCGATGGCCTGACTTACACGTTCCGCATGAAGCCGAATCTGAAGTTCCACAGCGGCAATGCGATCACGGCGGCGGATGCGGCGTACTCGCTGCAGCGCGCGGTGATCTTGAACAAGTCGCCGGGCTTCATCCTGACCCAGTTCGGCTTCGACAAGGACAATGTTGCGGACCGCATCAAGGCGGTCGATGCGACCACCTTGACCATTCGCATTGCCAAGGCCGTTGCCCCGTCGTTCTTCCTCAACTGCATGACCGCGACGGTCGCGTCGGTGGTGGATTCGCGCCTGGTGCAAACGAATGCTGGCGCGGATATGGGCAACACCTGGCTGAAGACCAACTCAGCCGGCTCCGGCCCGTTCCGTCTGCGCAACTGGACCGCGTCGCAGTCGGTTACCTTGGAAGCGAACCGCGAGTATCACGGCGGTGCGCCGAAGATGAACCGCGTGGTGATCCGCCACGTGACCGAGCCGCAGGCCCAGCGCCTCGGCGTCGAGAAGGGTGACTTCGACATCGCCCGTGACCTCGGCAAAGATCAGATCGCGGCGATTTCCGGCAATCAGCAGCTGAAGATCGTCCAGGGTGACTTGGGTTACATCATGTATGTGGCGATGAACCAGAAGCATCCGATCCTCTCCAAGCCCCAGGTGCGTGAAGCGCTGAAGTGGCTGATCGACTATGAGGGCATCGAACGCGATCTCGTGCGCGGCACCTACTTGCCGCACCAGAGCTTCCTGCCGAAGGGGTTCCTGGGCGCGATTGAAGACCGGCCCTACAGCTACAACGTCGCCAAGGCGCGGGAATTGCTGGCAGCCGCCGGCCACGCCGATGGCTTCACCATCACCTTCGACGTGCGCGCCCGCCAGCCGGAGACGGACATCGGCCAGGCGATCCAAGCCTCGATGGCGCGCGCCGGCATCCGGGTCGAAATCATCCAAGGCGATGGCCGCCAAGTGCTGACCAAGTACCGCGCGCGCAACCACGACATGATCATGGTGCAGTGGGGTCCGGACTACTTCGATCCGCACACCAACGCCGAAACCTTCGCCATGAACGAAGACAACACCGACAACGCGCGCTCCAAGACCTTGGCATGGCGCAATGCCTGGGACATCCCAGACATGACCCGGCGCACGCTGGCCGCGGTGGAAGAGCGCGACACGGCTGCGCGCACGGCGACCTACGTCAATCTGCAGCGCGAACACCAGCAGGTCTCGCCGTTCGCCCCGCTGCTGCAGCAGATCGAAGTGGCGGTGATGCGCCGCGGCGTTGATGGCTTCATCATCGGCGGCACCTTCGGGTCGACGCTCTACCACCAGCTGACCAAGAACTAAGACTGAACGAGCGGCCACGGCCTGGGCTCACCCCCAGGCCGGTGTGCTGTTTGGTGGTATGCGATGACCGAACGCTCTCTCGTCGAACGCATTGGCCGGCCGGTTGGCCGGTTGATCGTCTCGCTCGCCTTTACCTTCTTCGGCCTGCTGCTGGTGACCTTCATCATCGGCCGCGTCATGCCGATTGACCCCGCCCTCGCGGCCCTCGGTGACCGCGCACCGGCCGATGTGGTCGACCGCTTTCGCGAGGAGATGGGGCTGAACCTGCCGCTCTGGCACCAGTTCGTCATCTATGTGCAGAAGGTGTTCCAGGGCGATTTCGGCCGCTCTGTCTTGTCGTCGCGCCCCGTGCTGGAAGACATCGCTCGGGTGTTCCCGGCAACGCTTGAGCTTGCGACCGTTGCCACGATCCTCGGTGTGGCGACCGGCGTGCCGATGGGCGTGATCGCCGCGGTCTACCAGGGCCGTTGGCCGGACCATGTGATCCGCGTTGTCGGCCTGTTCGGCTATTCGGTGCCGGTGTTCTGGCTGGGTCTCGTGGGTCTGCTGGTGTTCTACGCCAAGCTCGACCTGGTGCCCGGCCCAGGCCGCATCAATGTCGCGTTCATGGACTTCATCGACCCAATCACCGGTGTACTGGTGATCGATGCGATGCTGCAGGGCGAGTGGGAAGCGGCCGTCAGTGCGGCCCGCCATTTGATCTTGCCCTCGTCCATCCTCGCCTACTTCAGCCTCGCCTACATCAGCCGGATGACCCGCAGCTTCATGATCGAGCAGCTGAAGCAGGAATACATCGTCACAGCGCGGGTGAAGGGTGCGTCCGAGGCGCGGGTGGTCTGGCGTCATGCGCTCGGCAATGTCGCCGTTCCCCTCACCACCGTGATCACGCTCAGCTACGCCAATCTGCTTGAAGGCTCCGTGCTGACTGAAACCGTGTTCGCGTGGCCGGGTCTTGGCCGCTACATCACGGATTCGCTGCTAAATGCCGACATGAACGCCGTGCTCGGCGGCACGATCGTGGTTGGTGCGATCTTCGTTACCCTCAATCTCGTGGCCGACGTGCTCTACCGAGCCCTCGACCCGCGCGCCCGGTAGGCCCCGATGCCCATCCTCTCCCGCGCTTGGCTGCTCGCTGAAATCCCGCAATCGCGCCGGCAGGCAGCGCTTGGCCAGGCCTACCTCGGCTGGCTTGCGTTTCAGCGCAACCCGATCGGCATGGCCGGGCTTGCGATCATTCTCTCGCTGATCATCGTCGCCGCCTTCGCGCCGGTGTTGATGCCGTTCGATCCGATCGCGGCGGAGACGGCCAACCGCCTGCGCCCGCCATCGTCGACCCATTGGCTCGGCACCGATGAACTCGGCCGGGATGTGCTGTCCCGCTTGATCGCGGGCGCGCCGATCACGCTCGCGATCGTCGTGGTCGTGGCAGTGCTGGTCGCCCCGGTCGGCCTCGCGATTGGCTGTATCGCCGGCTACTACGGCGGCTGGGTTGACCGGGTGCTGATGCGGGTGACCGACGTGTTCATGGCGTTTCCGCGCCTGATCCTGGCGCTTGCCCTGGTCGCGGTGCTGAAGCCAGGCCTCGAGAACGCGATCCTCGCGATCGCGGTCACTGGCTGGCCACCCTATGCCCGTATGGCGCGGGCGGAGACGATGACGATCCGCCAGTCGGACTACAT
>JAAFHH010000421.1 GCA_013297545.1 Alphaproteobacteria bacterium | reverse complement strand
GCGTCGGTGCGTCGGGGCAGCACCGGCACCGGGGCCGCCGTGCAGGAACACAACCGGCAGCCCGTGTGGGTTGCCGCACTGTTCCCAATAGAGGGTGTGGCGCCCGTCGACCGGCAAGGTGCCAGAGGCAAACGGCTCAATCGCCGGGTAGAGCTCGGTCCGCACGGGAACACTCCTCGTCCACTGCTGTGGCATGCATAGGACACGGCGCGCACTGAGGGCTAGGGGGTTTTCGCACTGTCGCACCCCCTGGGCGGGGTGCAGCACCGACCCATGTCTTTCCCAGATCAATGGTGAGGCTAGCGTGAGCGAAGAAAACAGCTTTGGCGGGCGGGTGAAGCGCTATGCGCAAGTGGGCTCTGCGGTCGGTGGGCTTGGCCTCAGGCTGGCCGGGGAACGCTACCTCGGGCTCAAGCTCGATCGGGATCGCCACGCGTCCGAGCTGACGGCGGCCATCGGCGGCATCAAGGGCCCGCTGATGAAAGTAGCGCAGATCCTGTCCACCATCCCCGACGCGTTGCCGAAGGAATACGTCCAGCAACTGTCACAGCTGCAGGCCGACGCGCCCTCCATGGGCTGGGCGTTCGTGCGCCGGCGCATGGCCGCGGAGTTGGGGGCGGACTGGCAGCAGCGCTTTGCCTCCTTCGATCAGACCGCGGTTGCCGCCGCCTCGCTCGGCCAAGTGCACCGGGCGACCAGCCGCGATGGCCAGGCGCTGGCGGTCAAGCTGCAGTACCCAGACATGCTGTCGGCCGTGGAAGCGGACTTAAAACAGCTGAAGCTCGCGTTCTCGGTCTACGAACGCTACGACAAGGCGATCTCCACCAACGCTATCCACGCCGAGATTTCGGACCGTTTGCGCGAAGAACTGGACTATCGCCGCGAAGCCAAGCACATGCGGCTCTACCAGCTGATGCTCGCCCATGAGCCGACGGTTGCAGTCCCGGAACCGATCGCCGAGCTGTCGACCGACCGGCTGCTGACCATGGGCTGGCTCGATGGTGTGAAGCTGATGAGCATCGTCGACCAAGACCAAGCAATCCGCGACCAAGTGGCGGTTGCGATGTTCCGCGCTTGGTACGTGCCGTTCTACCATTCCGGCGTGATCCACGGTGACCCGCACCTGGGCAACTACGCGGTTCGGCCGGATCACGGCATCAACTTGATGGATTTCGGCTGCGTGCGCGTGTTCCGCCCGGATTTCGTGCGCGCCGTTATCGACCTGCGCGAGGCTTTGGAACGCGAAGACACGGCCCTCGCCGTCCATTCCTACGAGACCTGGGGTTTCCAGGGCCTGACGCATGAGACGATCAAGGTCTTGAACCTGTGGGCGCGGTTCATCTACGCGCCCTTGCTGAAAGACGGTGTCGCGCGGATTTACGAGACCAATTCCGGCCAATACGGCCGGGAGGTCGCCGAAAAAGTCCACAGTGAGCTGCGTCGGATCGGTGGCGTCGCGATCCCGCGCGAGTTCGTGTTCATGGACCGCGCGGCGATCGGCCTTGGCAGCGTGTTTATGCACCTCAAAGCCGAGATCAACTGGTACCGCCAGTATATGGGCCTGGTCGAAGCCTTCAACGAAACGGAGCTGGCAACACGCCAGCAAGCAGCGCTGGCGGCCGTCGACCTCTAGGCCGCCAACGCCGGTGCCAACAACGAGGCCAACGCCTCGCCCGGCTTGCCGCCGCGCATGAGGGACGAGCCAATCAACACCGCATCCGCTCCTGCCCGGTGCATGCGGGTGTAGTCAGCGCGCGTCTCAATACCGCTTTCGGCGACCACGACGATGCCGGGCGGGATGTGCCGGATCAGGCGTTCGGTGACGCCAAGGTCGATCGACAGATCCTTCAGGTTGCGATTGTTGATGCCGATGGTTTCGGCCCCGCAGTCGATCGCAAGATCGAGTTCGGCGCGGTCGTGCACTTCAACCAACGCATCGACGCCTGTTCCGCGCGCAGCCGCCAGAAAGCGGGGTAAGTCGGGGCCAAGCTCGGCCACGATCAGCAGCACGGCATCGGCACCAGCCGCGCGGGCGTCCAAGATCTGCCAGGGATCGACGACGAAGTCTTTGCGCAGGATCGGGATCTCGACCGCGGCGCGGGCGGCCAACAGATCGGCGCGGCTGCCGCCGAAGTAGTGCGGCTCGGTCAGCACCGACAACGCACGCGCCCCGGCATCGGCGTAGGCCCGCGCCGTCTGACCAGCATCGGCCGAGGCGACCAAGGCACCTTGGCTCGGCGAGGCGCGCTTGATCTCCGCGATCACACCGACGCCAGCGGCGATCAAGGCGGAGCGGAACCCGCGTGCCGGCGCCATATCGGACACCGCGCGCTCCAACACCGCAACCGGGGTGGCGGCTTGTTCGGCTGCGACATCAACCCGGCGGCGCGCGCAGATTTCAGCGAGCTTGCTCATCACGCGGCCGCCTGCACCGGGGTGGCCAAACGATCCAGCAGGCGCGATGCCGCACCGCTGTCGATCGTGCGGGCGGCGAGGTCGGCACCAGCGGGCAGGTCGTCAACCCGGCCGGCGGCGAACAGCGCTGCACCGGCGTTCATCAAAGCGGCCGTGCGGGCGGGGTGAGCAGCACCGCTCAACACCGCGCGCACAATGCCGGCGTTGGTGGCGGCATCGCCGCCTTGGATTGCGCTCAGCGGTGTGGCCGGCAGGTTGAAGCTCGCCGGGGTCAGCACCAACGGCGTCAGCTGACCGCGGTCCACCACCATGGCCCGCGTGATGCCTTCGGGGGCGATTTCATCGAGACCGATGTCGGCCGATACCACCATGGCCCGCTCGACGCCGAGTGCCGCCAAGGCTTCGGCCATCGGGCTCAGCTTTTCCGGGTGGTAAACACCGACGAGCTGCGCGCGCACGCCGGCCGGGTTGGTCAGGGGCCCGAGGAGATTGAACAAGGTCCGGATGCCGAGCGCCCGGCGCACGCCGGCCACCGCCTTGGTCGCGGGGTGGTAGAGCGGGGCGAACAAGAACGCGAAGCCATCACTCGCGATCGCGCGCGCAGCCGCGTCAGCGCCCAAGGTGGTTGGAATGCCAAGGGCCTCCAACACATCGGCCGACCCGCAGCGTGAGGACACCGACCGATTGCCGTGCTTGGCGACCGACACGCCCGCCGCAGCGGCGATCAAGGCCGCCAGGGTCGAGAGGTTGATGGTGCCCTTGCCATCGCCGCCCGTCCCAGCCGTGCACAGATCTGGCCGGGTGGCGAGCGGTAGGCGCACGGCGTTGGCGCGCAGCGCCTCCGCAGCGCCAACGATTTCGCCCACTGTCTCGCCCTTGACCCGGATGGCGGTCAGCAGGGCCGCAATCTGGGCCGGCGGGCAGTCTTGATCGAGCATGCGGCCGACCGCGGCTGCCATCTCGTGCGGCGCCAGATCGACGCCGGTGGCTACTCTGTCCAACACCTCGACCAACATGAGCGTTCTCCATCAGGGCAATAAAAAACCCACCAAGGAAGCCTTGGTGGGCGGATCTGGTTGGGTGAGCCTGTCGCGTGCGCGCTAGGTCAGGCCTCCAGAGCCGCCCGAAGTCCACCACCACCACGACGACACGGCGCACGCCGCGGACGCGGGGCGCTGGATCATGGTAGCGAGGAGATAGGTGCGGCTCATGGCGAGGACGC
>JAAFHH010000432.1 GCA_013297545.1 Alphaproteobacteria bacterium | reverse complement strand
CGAAGATCGGCGGTGGAGTAGGTGTAGCAGCCGATCAGCGTGATCTCGCGCAGGGTGAGGGTGCGCCAGTCGAGCGGGCTCGTCCAATCGCCCAATCCTGCGTGCACCACCACGCTGCCGGGGGCGGCGGACGCGATCGAGAGCGTGCGGGTCGCATCAATGCCGACGGCGTCGAACACCAGATCGAAGCCATCGCCGACGCTGTCGGCTGGGGTGGCGCTGAGGCCGGTGGCACTGTTCAGCGCGGCCGCGCGCAAGGGGTTTGGTTCCACCACCACCGGCGTCACGCCGCGGTGCTGCAGCAGCAGCACGCCGAGCAGGCCGATTGCCCCCGCGCCAATCACCAGGGTGCGGGCCTCCGCCAGCGAGCGGGCGAGCGCGCGTTCGCCCAGGTGCAGCGCGTGGACCACGGTCGCGGCGGGTTCGGTCAGCGCCGCGGCGCGGTCGGTGATCGCCTCCGGCACCTCGATCAGGCACTGGGTCGGCACGGCCAGCCGTTCGGCGAAGGCGCCGGGGCGGCTCATGCCGATCATCGTGCGATCCGAACACAGGTTGGTGCGGCCTTCCGTGCAGTAGCGGCAGCGGCCGCACACGATCAGCGGGTTCGCAGTGTAGCGCTTGCCAGCACTCGGGCCGGTCAGCGCGGTGCCGACGAATTCGTGGCCCAAGGTCATCGGCGGCACCCGGCGCGGGTCGTGGCCGCGGTAGGCGTGCAGGTCTGAGCCGCAGATGCCGACGGCATCGACGCGGATCAGCACGTCGCCGTCCAGCAGGCGCGGCTCCGGCGTTGCCTGCAGGGCCATGCGATTGGCTTCTACGAACACCAGGCTGTGCATCGGGCGTCTCCTCAGGCGGTGGCGTCGGTCATCGCATCGCGGATGGTGGCGGCAATCGCTTCGCAGTCTGTCTGGGAGAGCGACAGCGGCAGGCGGATATCACACAGACCGCCGAGCACGCGCTCCGCGTTCGGCAGATCTTGCGGTTCGCCGAAATAGCGCCAATGCGACCACACGCTGGTGAAGCCAACCGGTGTCTCTGCACCAAACCACTTCACGTGCACGCCGCGCGCGGCACAGCCGGCGATGAAGCGTTCAATCGTGGCGGCAGGCAGATCCACGGCTGAGAACTGCAGGGAGCTTGCCACATAGCCTTCCTCCGGCGGTCGGTGCGGCAGGCGGATGTGGCGGCTGTTGCCGAGTGCTTCGGCCATCCAGCCATAGCGCAGGTTCCAGCGCTGACAGCGATCGGCCAGCACCGCGCCGAACTGCGGGCGCGCCACCGCGGCTGCGACGTTGGACATGCGCAGGCTGAAGTTCGGCGTGATGTACTTCCAGCGCTCAAACACCTCGGCATCGGGCCGTGCCAGATGGGAGGCGTAGAGCATGTAGCTGCCGGAATAGAGGATCGCGCGGGCCGCGATGTCAGGGTCTGCCGTCACCAACAAACCGCCTTCGCCGGCGTTCGCGTGCTTGTAGCTCTGCAGGCTGAAGCAGCCGGCCCGGCCCCAGGTGCCGGTTGGCTTACCCTTCCAACTCGCGCCCATGGTGTGGGCGCAGTCCTCGATCACCTGGATGCCGTGGTGCAGGGCGATCGCCATCAGCGCATCCATGTTGCAGATATGGCCGCGCATATGGGACAGCAGCAGGGTCTTGGCGCCAGTACTGGCAGCTTTGCGGTCGAGATCAGCCAGATCAATCGTGTAGTCGTCGGTGACATCGACCAACACCGGCTTCGCACCCGCGTGCGCGATCGCACCAGGCACGGGGGCGAGCGTGAAGCAGTTGGACAGCACCAGATCCCCCGGCTCCACGCCCGCGGCCTTGAGGGCCACGAACATGGTGGAGCCGCAGGAATTCATCGCGACACAATAGGGCTGGCCGAGTTCGGCTGCGAACTCGGCCTCCAGGGCGGATGCCTCACTCGGCTTCGCTCCGGTCTCGCCATAGCGGTGCAGCTTGCCCGATTGGAAGAGCGCAAGGGCTGCTTGGATGCCAGCCTCTGGGATGGCTTCCTGCTTGGTGAGGTCAAGCGCCATCGCTTAGTGCCGGCCGAGCGTGCCGAGGTCGAAGGCTTCCTCGGGATAGTATTTGCGCAAGCGGACATCGCCGGTGCGCGCGTGACCTTCCATGCCTTCCAGGCGCGAGATGCGCGCGGCCACCTGGCCGACCGTGCGGGACGCCTGCCGGGTCAAGCGCTGGTAGGTCACAGTCTTGATAAACTTACCGACGGAGAGGCCACCGGTGTAGCGGGCCGCCCCGCGGGTTGGCAGGATGTGATTGGGGCCCGAACACTTGTCGCCGTACGCAACCGTGGTTTCTTCGCCGAGGAAGAGGGAGCCGTAGTTGGTCAACCGTCCCAGCCACCAATCGAGATCTTCGGCCAGCACCTGCAGGTGTTCGCTGGCGTATTGATCCGACAGGGTTGCTGCTTCTTCGCGCGTCGAACAGACGGCGACTTCAGCGTAGTCGCGCCACGCCGCGGTGGCGGCATTTTTGGCGATTTCCGGCAAGGCTGCGATCACTGCCGGCACCCGGTCGATCACCGCTTGGCCGAGTTCGCGGCTGGTGGTGATCAACCACACCGGCGAATCCGGCCCGTGTTCGGCTTGGCCGATCAAGTCGGCGGCGACGATGTCGGGATCGGCGGTCGCATCGGCAATCACGGCCGATTCCGTCGGCCCCGCCACGATGTCGATGCCAATGCGGCCGAACAGGGTGCGCTTGGCTTCGGCCACATAGCGGTTGCCCGGGCCGACGATGATGTCGGCCTGGTGGCCAGAGAACAAACCGAAGGCGAGCGAGGCAACCGCATGCACGCCACCCAGCGCCAGCACCGTGTGCGCACCGCAGATCTTGGCAGCGTAGAGGATCGCCGGGTGGACGCCCAATTCCTTGTGCGCCGGTGAGGTGGCGACGATGTTCGGCACGCCAGCGACCGCTGCGGTGCCGACACTCATGATCGCACTGGCGGCGTGCGCATAGCGGCCACCGGGCACATAACAGCCGGCGGTGTTGCACGGGATCAGCTTCTGGCCGGTCAGCAGGCCGGGGATCAATTCTGCTTCGAATTCGTGCAGACTGTCGCGCTGGCGCTTGGCGAATTCCTGCACCCGGTCACGGGCAAAGCGCAGGTCTTCTTTCACCAGCGGGGAGAGCTTTTTCTCCGCCTCCGCCAGGGTCGCCTCGGAGACGACGATCTCGCCGTTCCAGCCATCCAGCTCGCGGGCGTAGCGGCGCACGGCGTCTTCGCCGTTGGTGCGCACATCGTCCAGCATGCGGTTGACGGTTTCCGACGTCGTGCGGTCGTAGGCTTCAACCGGCGGGTTGGCCTTTTTCAGATACTCGATGGTCATGGGAGATCCCCGGGGGCGGGCAGAGGGGAACCGGGTCGCCCGATTGGACGACCCGGTCGGGTCACGGTTACTGCAGGTTCGCGAACGCCTTCAGGCGGGCGTCAGCGTCGATCCGCTTCAGCACGTCGTCGACCACGTAGGTGTTCGGCGCGGGGATCGGCTCGTCCGGACGCAGTGCCCCCACTTCCTTCATGAACAGCGCGATCGTGTTCAAAAA
>JAAFHH010000423.1 GCA_013297545.1 Alphaproteobacteria bacterium | reverse complement strand
CACCAATTCGACGGCGGGATCGCGCACAGCCTCGTGCAGCCAGTGCAACCGCTCGGCGTCCGTGCCGGCGAACCGGCTGTCGGGACGCGCAAGGTCAAAGCAGCGCTTGAGGCGCCAACCGCGCTCGGCCAAGCGTTCCTCCGCTCGGTCGATCGCGGCAACGTCGGTTTCCCGGCTGGACGGCGCGATGGCAGCAGCCAGGCGCATCAGGCCTGCTCAGCGCCGTAGTACAGGGTCACCGTGTGGCGGGCTTCGGCGAAGAACAGCCAACGTTCAACCAGCACGCCGATCACGGCGGCACCCGCCCCCACGCCGGCGAGCGCTAAGCCGACGAGGCCATCGAAGGTCGCGGTCGCAAAGCACGCGACCACCGGCACTGCGACCAGACCGATCAGCGCGATCCGGCGCAGACGCATCGCGTGCTTGCGCGCAACGCGAAAGCCCATTTCGCGCATTAGGTAGTTTTCTTGGGTGTGCGGGGCTTCGAACAACCGCACACCGCCCGGCTGGCCAAGACCAGTGGCACTGGCGACTGTACTGGTGGACGCCGTGGTGTCGATGAACCGCCAGTAGCCCTGCTTGACGAACCCGGCTGCGAGCACGCTGAGTGCGACGATCCAGCCGAAGTTGCCAGCAACACCTCGCCATTCCAGCAGCAGGTTCGCAAGCACCCCGCCGGTCGCCAGCGCCAGCGCCAGATACCCCGGTACGACCCAGATATTGTGCCAGCGCTGGATCGGCTTTAGCGACGCGTAGATCATCGCCGTCGTCACGACGGTAACGATCGCAATCGCGATCACAGCCAGGCTGAGCCAACCCGGCACCCCACCGGCAAACACCGCGAGCACCCAGGCAAGCGCGATCAACGCCAGGCTCACGGGCCCAAAGATGCCTTCACGCGAGAGCCAGGAACTGCGCCACTGGCTGACCGCGCGCCATGCCCGTTCCGGATGGCCGAGGTGGAAGGTCGAGCTCGCGAACCCAACCCCGATCAGGGCGAGGGCCGCACCGAACCCAATGCCGCTCAGCCACGGATCGTTCGGGGTCCAACCGACCAGCAGGCCAAGAGCCAGCCAAAACGCCAAGCCATAGCCGGCTCCAGAAGCCGTGGTGAAGATGATCACCGAATACGCTGGATGCATCGCGGGCGTGTCCTGGCTAGAGCTTGGAGAGCATGCGGTCGAGCCAGCCGAACACACCAGCAGCATCGCTGGTGTCGTCCGCTGCCAGCCGTGCCGGCGCGCCGGTGCAACCGGTCGAGGTCTGCTTCGGGCGCGGTGGCAGGTACTTGTTGGTCGGCCGATAGCCCAGTTCCGGCATCAAGTCGTAGCCGCCACGCTCCGCCACCATGGTCGAGACCGCACTGGTCGGATCGCCAAGATCGCCGAAGTGCCGGGCGGACGCTGGGCAGGTCGCCACACAAGCCGGCACCCGGTCGACTTCTTCCAAAGTCTCGTTGTAGATCTTGTCAATGCACAAGGTGCATTTCTTCATCACACCGGCATCATAGTCGTATTCGCGCGCCCCATAGGGGCAGGCCCAGGAACACAGCTTGCAGCCGATGCATAGATCTTCTTGCACCAAGACGATGCCGTCTTCGGCGCGCTTGTAGGATGCACCAGTGGGACAGACACTGACGCAATCGGGCTGCTCACAATGCAGGCAGCTCTTGGGAAAGTGCACGGTGCGACCGTCCGCACCCGTGCCGACTTCAAAACTGTGGATGCGGTTGAACCACACCCCCATCGGCTCGTCGCCGTAGGGGTCGAGGTCGGTCAGCGGTGCCGCAATGCCGCCGGTGTTCCATTCCTTGCAGTTGACCGCACAGGCGTGGCAGCCGACACAGATGTCGAGATCGATGACCAGACCCAGACGCTTGGTCGAGGCGGCTTCAGGCAGACTGGTCATGGCGTGCCTCCCTGCCGGAACTTAGCGCCATAGCGCAGGATGTCGGGGGCCGGCGGCGTGCCCGGCGGCATCGGCACGGCGGGCCAGGTGGGGGAGAGACCGGGCTGATCCGCCTTCTCGACCCGCACCTTCAAGTCGTACCAGGCGGCTTGGCCGGTCACGGGATCGGAATTCGAATAGCGGTACTGGCCCGGCTGTTCCGGCAGCAGTTCGGCGATCAGGTGGTTCAACAGGAACCCTTCGTTCGATTCCGGGGCCGTGGGTTTTAGCGCCCAGGCACCCTTGCGCTTACCGATCGCGTTCCAGGTCCACACCGTGCCGGGGTTGACGCCGTCCATGGTTTTCACCTGGGCGCGGATCTGGCCGTGGTGGCTGGTGACGACCACCCAATCCTCGTCCGTCACACCGATACTGGTGGCGGTGTCGCGGTGGATGAACAGGCGGTTGGCGGTGTGGATCTGGCGCAGCCAGGCGTTCTGCGAGCCCCAGGAATGGTACATGGCCATCGGCCGCTGGGTGATCGCGTGCATCGGGAACGCCGCCGGGTCGACGGCTGCTTCTTCAAACGGCGGGTACCAGAACGGGATTGGATCGAAGTACCGCTGCACGCGCTCCCGGTGGTGATCGGGCGGCTGCACGCTCCCGTGCCCTTCGGCCGCGAGGCGAAACTTCTGCAGCGGTTCGGCGTAGAGCTGCAGCGGGATCGGGTCAGCGTGGCCGATGAAGCCCATCGCGACTGCCCAATCGAGGTAGCCCTTGTTGGCGAAGCGGAAGTAGCGGTGCTCGACCGGCAAGGTCTTGGCCCAGAAACACCCACCTTCGATGTAGGCACTCAGCTGGTCCGGATTGGGCGCCCCCTTGCCTTCTGCCCCACCGGCGCGGTGACCAGCGAGCAGCCCAACGCCGGGCATCCGCTCGTGGTGGACGATGTAGTCGGCATAGAGGCCTGGATACTTGGCCGAGCCATCCCCGTTGGTCAGGCCCGGCAGGCCGAGCCGGTGGCCAAGTTCGATCAGCATGTCTTGGAACGCGCGCACGTCGCGGTTGGGTGCCACCACCGGCTGGCGGATCGCGTCGGCCACGGTGTCAGCGTCCGAAATCGGCCGGTCCTGCAGAGAAATACAGTCCCAGCGTTCCAGGAACGTCGTGTCCGGCAGCACCAGATCGGCGTAAGCCACCATTTCAGACGCATAGGCATCGCTGTAGATGATGCGCGGGATAACATACTCGCCGTCCGCCTTTTGGGCGGTGAGCATCTCAATGGTACCGGCGGTGTTCATCGCCGAGTTCCACGCCATGTTCGCCATGTAGAGGAACAGCGTGTCGATGGGGTACGGATCGCCAGCAAACGCGTTGGCGATCACCATGTGCATCATGCCGTGGGATGCAAGCGGCGCATCCCAGCTGAACGCCTTGTCGATGCGCTGTGGCGTGCCCTCGGCCGTCACCAACAGATCATCGGGACTGGTCGGGAACCCGAGCGGCGGGCCGGGCATCGGCTGGCCGGCCATCAACTGGGACGGCTTGCCGGCCGGCTTCAGTGCCGGCGGGATCGCCTTCGGGAACGGCGGCTTGTAACGCCAGGATCCGGGTGTGTCGACGGCCCCCAACAGCGCTTGCAACACATGCAGCAGCCGGCAGGTGTGGAAGCCATTGGCGTGCGCCGAAATCCCGCGCATGGCGTGGAAGGAGACGGGCCGGCCAACCATCT
>JAAFHH010000420.1 GCA_013297545.1 Alphaproteobacteria bacterium | reverse complement strand
TAACGGTTCCGAAGCCTGAAGCGCTGCGGCGCGGCACGCTTGTCTGCCGCGCCGCGCCTTTCGCGGGCATATTGAACGGGACACAGTTGCAATGGTGTTGTCAAAACTATCGTGGGAAGACCTGCAAACCCTCGGGGCCGTGCTGGAAACCGGATCTGCTTCCGGGGCGGCGCAGCGCCTGGGCCTCGGTCAGCCAGTTATCTCCAAGCGCGTCGATGCGATCGAAAAGCGCCTCGGACTGAAGCTATTTGATCGCCAGTCGCGGGGTTTGACACCTCGAACCAATCTGCTGCAATTGCGCGGCGAATTTGCCGCGATGGGTGTGGCGGCGGATCAGATCGTGGCCGCGATCATCGGCAATGCGGCAATCACGACCAGCCTTCGGATCTCCGTCACCGACGGTTTCTCAAACTATTGGCTCGGCCCGAAGCTCAGCACCGTGATGGCGCGGGTGCCAAATGCCCAAATCTTGTTGGCGCCACGCCAAGGCACGATTGAGGAAGAGTGGCTGACCAGCCAGCCGGGGGTTGCGGTCGTCTTCACGCCACCGCGATCGATTGAGCTGAATTGCCGAAAGATCGGTGATGTCGGCTTTTTGCTCTACGCCTCGGCCGACTTGATTGCGCGTTTTGGGCGCCCACAGTCATGGGCAGACGTGCATCGCCTGCCACTGCTCGAACAGACTACCGGCATCGGCGATGTGTTTTTGCAGTGGAATGACGCGTTGCAGATGGCACGCGTGCCACTGCGGTCCGCGCATACAATGCCACTCATTCAAGCGATCAAAGCCGGCACTGGGGCTGCCTTCCTGCCGAGCTATATCGCGCAGAGCGAACGCGATATGGTGATGATCGACTTGCCCGACACGCCACGGGCCGACATTTATCTGTCTTGGGCACGGGCGTTTGACGAGCTGGCGGTGCTCCGGCGAGTCATCAACAGCTTAAGCGATCTCTTTGCCGAGGAAATGCAGCGCTCCACCTAAAAAACGGAGTGTATTCCAGGCGCAAAGGCAAGATTGATTACACGAAGATCGTCACGATGTTGTGGATGTTGACGATCCGGCGCCCTGTCGGACCACTCTTCTCTTTGTCGAGTCCGCTAGAGACGCCGTAGTCTGGCACGCCAAGTGGCACGCCATTATACCTCCCTGCTCCCACCGTCTCGACGAGAGTGACGTCGCCTGACCGCGTTGCCGCGAAATAGACACGATCGATGCCAACGATGGGGTCGACAGACGAATCGTTCACGTCCAGCACACTATAGAATTGACAT
This sequence comes from Alphaproteobacteria bacterium, assembly GCA_013297545.1. Taxonomy (GTDB): domain Bacteria; phylum Pseudomonadota; class Alphaproteobacteria; order Elsterales; family Elsteraceae; genus RDXE01. The sequence continues at coordinate 2,369 of JAAFHH010000420.1, read as the reverse complement.
TCCATATGGAATGGAAGGATGCTTTCGTCATTCCAAACGGAATGGCGCCAGTGACGTTGCTCTCGCGTCTACAGTCTTCGGAGGACCATCATGCAGATGCCGCACATCAAAGAGCCCGCGATCTTGTTGGCTGCTGACGCCAGCGCGACCGAGGACAAGCCAGTACGCCGTCGCGGTCGTGGTCAGACCAGCGAACCGGAATCGGAACGCAAGCGTCTGAAAAAGATCGATGCCCACGTAGGTGCGCGCATCAAGTTGCGCCGCACACTGCTTGGCCTGAGCCAGGAAGCGCTGGGCGAGAAGCTTGGCCTCACCTTCCAACAGGTGCAGAAGTACGAACGCGGGATGAACCGCGTGGGTGCCTCGCGCTTGCACAAGGTCTCTGAAGTGCTCGACGTGCCAGTCTCGTTCTTCTTCGACGACATTGCACCGGAACTGCGCCGCAACCAGTCGCTGTCGATGAGCGTTGGCAGCGAACATGATGCTGATCTCACGCGCCGCGAAATCCTCGAACTCGCCCGCGCGTTTGACCGCATCGACGACGAACGCGTGCGCAAGCGCATCGTGGAGCTGATTCGCAGCCTATCGTCCTATGATCTGCCGGAAGGCCAGGCGTAAACAGGACCGGCCCCGAAGACCGCGCGTACCGGTTCCGAAGCCAGAGACGATGCGGCACGGCACATTTATGTGTGCCGGGCCGCATCGTTCGTCGGCGCAGTAACGCGGGATAGACTGACAATGGTCTCGTCAAGACTATCGTGGGAAGACCTGCAAACCCTCGGGGCCGTGCTGGAAACCGGATCTGCCTCCGGGGCGGCTCAGCGTCTTGGCCTGGGGCAGCCGGTGATCTCCAAGCGCATCGACGCGATCGAAAAACGCCTTGGCCTCAAGATGTTCGACCGGCAGGCACGTGGCCTCGCCCCACGACCCAATGTGCTAAAGCTGCGTGGCGAGTTTGCCGCCATGGGTGCCGCGGCGGATCAGATCGTCGCCTCGATCATCGGCACCGCGATCGGCATCACCAATCTTAGAATTTCAGTAACTGACGGGTTCGCGAATTACTGGCTCGGCCCCCACCTAAGTGCCGTGATGGCACGCGTGGCTGGCGCGCAGCTGCTGCTGGCGCCCCGGCGCGGCGCGGTCGAGGACGGCTGGCTTACCAGCCAGCCAGGGGTCGCTGTGGTGTTTGCGCCGCCACGATCGGTTGAGCTGAACGCACGCAAACTCGGCGAAGCTTCGTTTTGCCTAGTCGCCTCGCGGGAGCTGATCGCCCGCCTCGGCACGCCGAAGCGTTGGGAGGACTTGCCCCGCTTTCCACTGCTGGAACAAACAACCTCGGTGGGCGAGGTGTTCGCACGCTGGAACGACGCCCTACAGACTGCCCGCGTGCCGTTGCGCGCTGAACACACCATGCCGCTGGTGCAGGCCGTCAAGGCTGGCCTGGGGATTACCTATTGGCCAAGCTACATGATGCGCATTGAGCGCGAGCTCATAAAAATCGACCTGCCGGACACACCGCGCGCTGAGATCTATTTGACCTGGGCGCGGGCGTTCGACGATCTCCCGGCACTGCGCCAGCTGGTCAACGCGCTGACTGACCTGTTCCTCGCAGAGATCCAAGCGCCCGCCCCATAGCAATCGAGCGGGAGGGGATCGCCCCTACCCGCTCGATCGATATCTGACAGGCGTGTGGGAGTACCGAGGCACTCCCACCTGCTGTTAGTGGGCCAGCATCGCCAACAACAAGATCGCCACGATGTTGATGATCTTGATCATCGGGTTCACGGCTGGACCAGCAGTGTCCTTGTACGGGTCGCCCACGGTATCGCCGGTCACCGCAGCCTTGTGGGCTTCGGAGCCTTTGCCTCCATGGTGGCCTTCTTCGATGTACTTCTTGGCGTTGTCCCACGCACCACCGCCAGACGTCATCGAGATCGCGACGAACAGGCCGGTCACGATGGTGCCGAGCAGCATCGCACCCATCGCCGCGAAGGCTTGGGCTTGGCCGGCGATCACCAGCACGAGGAAGTACAGCACCACCGGTGCCAGCACCGGCAGCAAGGACGGCACGATCATTTCCTTGATCGCGGCTTTGGTCAGCATGTCGACCGCGCGGCCGTAGTCCGGCTTGGCGGTGCCTTCCATGATGCCCGGGATTTCCTTGAACTGGCGACGGACTTCAACGACGACCGAGCCGGCAGCACGGCCAACCGCCGTCATGCCCATGGCGCCGAACAAGTACGGCAGCAAGCCGCCGAGGAACAGGCCAACCACCACGTAGGGGTCCTGCAACTCAAACTTCACCGGCACGTTCGGGAAGTAGTACTTCAGATCCTCGACATAGGCGGCGAACAGCACGAGCGAGGCGA
>JAAFHH010000422.1 GCA_013297545.1 Alphaproteobacteria bacterium | reverse complement strand
AGACGGCGGCACGCTCGCCTCCGCCATGGTCTGGCCAACCATCGACCCAGACTGCGCGCGCCTGTTGGCTGAGCTCAACCCCGTCCAAGCCCGCTTCATGACCGAAGCCGGCGCGCAGCTCGACCAAATCGTCGATGCGATCCGGGCAGCGCCCTAGTAGGGCTCCATCCCGGCTTTGCGCAGTTTGCCGATCAGCACGACGACTTTGTTGTCAGTGGTCTGGAACCGGCCAGCGATGGCGCTTTGGCTGGGCTCAAAGCGCAGCAGGGTGAATTGCTCGTTGAAGGTCTCGTCCAGGCCTTCGGCGCGGATCGTCACGTCGAGGGTGGTGCCGAGGCGCAGGCCTTCGGTCTCGCCAGCGATGCGCATGCCGCCGAGTGCCCAGTTGACGGTGACAAAGCTGCGCCCGGCCATCGCCACGGTCAGCTTCGGGGTCTCGAAGCGCAGGTGTCGGCGTTTGGCCTTCTCGCCCTTGAGCTCGTCTGGGCGCGAGCGGTTCGCCCACTCCGTGTCCTTGTCGATGTGGGCTTTTTCGGACGTGCCCTGGGGTTGGGTTTCCAGAACGATCTGGCAGCGCTTTTCGAACTGATCGGCGAATTCGGGCTCGACACCCACGATCATCGCTTTGGACAGCGCCTCGCGCGCTTTTTTCAGCCAGTCGCCGCGCTTGTCTTTGTCGCCTTGGCGGGCGGCGGTGATCGCCTCGTTCAGCAGCGTGTCGACGAATTTGCGGTAGGCATCGCGCTGGATCTTAAGGGCTTCCTCGCGGGCTTTCTGGCGGTCTTCGTTGCCGAGCTTGGAGGCACCGACGAACTTCGCCAAACGCTGCAGGCGCTGCACCACTTGGTCGACCTGACCTTGGTTGGCCGAGGCGCGCGCCGCGCGCAGTTCTTGGAGGATCTGGGCTCGCTGGTTGGCGAGCAGCCGGTCCATGATTTCCTGATTACCTGCGCGAGATGACAACATGGTGTCAGCCTACCCCCTTCGAGGCGATCCGCCCACCGCCGAATTCGGCGAGCCGGACCAGACACTCTTCGCGTCCTGCGCGCCCGTCGGCCGCCAGCCACCAGCGGCGCACGGACTGGAGCGCCGCACCCACCGCTGGCCCGGCCGGCACACCGGCTTTCAGGGCGTCCCCGCCATCGACCGGGAAGACCGGCGCCGGTCGGTCCAACCAGATATCGGGCGACACCGCGACCGCATCAGCGCGGGCTAACGCCGCGGCGGAGTGCAGCACGGCGGGCGGGTAGTCTGCCGCCAGCTGAAAGGCCGATTGTCCAGCTGCGAACGCCGCCCGCGCTTGGGCGAGCGCGCGCCACAGCCGCGCCTGATCGGCCGCCCCGCGCAGGCGCTGGATGGTGGCGCTGGGGTCGGCGTCGGGGCACAGCGCGGCCAGGCGGCGAATCGGCTCAGGTGCGGCCGGATCGCGCTCGACCAAGCGGCCGAAGCTCGCAAGATCGCTCGCTTCCGGCAGGACGGCGGCGAGCACACCAACACTCGCCATCGCTGCAATCGCACTGCGCGGATCGCGGGCGCTGAGCAGCCCGGTCAGTTCATGCCAGATCCGTTCCTGCGAGACCGGGGCCAAGAGCCCCACCGCATCGGCGCAGGCTGCCAAGCCCGCCGGGTCCGGCGGCCCGAGCCCAAAGCGCGCATGAAAGCGAAAGAAGCGCAGCAAGCGCAAACCGTCTTCGACCAGGCGCTGGTGCGCGTCACCGATGAACCGCACGCGTCCCGCCAGCGCGTCGGCAAGCCCGCCGGTTGGGTCGTAGAGCGCACCCGTACCCTCCAGGTAGAGTGCGTTCATGGTGAGGTCGCGGCGCCGCGCGTCTTCGCGCCAATCCTCGGTGAACGCGACCACGGCGTGGCGCCCATCGGTTTCGACGTCGCGGCGCAGGGTGGTGATCTCAACCGGCGTATGGTCGAGCACGGCTGTGATCGTGCCGTGGGCGAGACCGGTTGGGATCGCCCGGATACCCGCCGCCCGCAGGCGCGCCAGCACCACGGTCGGCGCAAGCGGGGTTGCGAGATCGAGGTCCCCAACCGGCAAACCGAGCAGCGTGTCGCGCACCGCCCCGCCGACCGCGCGCGGCGCACCGAGGGGGCTATCCAGCACCTCAAGCAGACGGCGCATCGCTGGTGTGGCGAGCCAGCCGGGCACAGGGATCTGGGTCGCGGGCACCTCGGTCATGGCCGGGTCAGCACCCGGGCCAACGTGACCAGCATGCCTGCCGTCGCCCCCCAGATGTAGCGATCCTGGAAGGGCAGCACGTAAAACTGACGCTGGCGGCCCTGCCAGAGCCGCGAGCCGAGCTGGTGGTTCGCCGCATCCAGCACGAAGCTGAGCGGTATCTCGAAGATCTCGGCGACCTCGTGCGGATCCGGGGTGAGATCGAACGGCGGGGTCAGCGCCGCGACCACCGGTGTCACGTGATAACCGGTCGTCGTCTCCCAGACGGGCAACCGGCCGAGCAAGCGCGCGTGGCCAGCAGCGAGCCCGATTTCCTCCGCCGCTTCGCGCAAGGCGGCTGCCTCTGGGCTCTGGTCATCCTGCTCGATCCGGCCACCGGGAAAGCTGATCTGGCCCGCGTGATCGGCCAAGTGCGCTGTGCGCTGGGTCAAGATGACTGTCGGCTCTGGTACGCGGGCGACGATGCCGACCAGCACGGCGGCCGGCTTCAACGGCGGCTCAGGGCGCGGCAGGCCGGAGAGCAGGTGATCCCCCTCCCCTGGGCTCGCGGCGTGCTGGGCGAGCCGGGCAGCGATCGCGTCCGGCGTCATGTTGCAGCACCAATGCGGTGGTGCTGGCCGGCACTCCAGACACCGAGCTGATCGCCTTCAACCGTCGCAAGCTCGATCAGGTGGTAAAAAGCGGCGCGCACCAGACGCGCCTCCAGACCTGGGCGCACCACGACGTAGGGACGCGGTTCTTCCGACACCGGATCGACCAAAACCCGCAAGGGGTGGTCGCGACTGATCGTCACGGTCTGGCCGATGTTGGTCGCAACCCGCAGCTCTTGGGCAGCCCCACTGCCGGCAACTTCGATCGCAAGCCCGAGAAACGGCGCGTCTTCAACGACAATCGCTTCGCGCTCAACCGGGGTTTGCAGCCAGAACCCTGCATCATCGCGCCGCAGAATGGTCGCAAACAGCTGGACCAATGGGGCGCGGCGAATGGGGCGACCGTCGTGCCACCACACGCCGGCCCGATCGATGACGAAGCGGGCGACACCACAGACCGCTGGTGCAATTTCGGGCTTGGAGGGAATGTCAGTCGCCGTCATGCTCAAACTTCGCTCGAAGTCGTTCCGGCCAAGGGGGGCCGATCCGCGATGCAGCCATTGACGGTAACAGTACCAGAAGCAGCACCCATCGCGGCGGACCAGATGATCCACCAGATTGAGGCGGCGGGCCAGAGACTGCAACGCGCCCGCGCTGGCGTCGGCGAGGTCATCTATGGCCAGACCCAGGTGGTCGAAGAAACTCTGATCACCGTGCTGGCGGGCGGTCACGCGCTGCTGGTCGGTGTGCCGGGTCTCGCCAAGACCAAGCTGGTGGAAACGCTGGGCATCGTGCTGGGTCTGGAAGACCGGCGCGTTCAGTTCACCCCGGACTTGAT
>JAAFHH010000042.1 GCA_013297545.1 Alphaproteobacteria bacterium | reverse complement strand
GTTGTCGCGCGCCATTGTCGAGCTTGATCACGCCAAGGAAGCAGCCGAAGAGGCAAGCCACGCGAAATCCGCCTTCCTTGCCACCATGAGCCACGAGCTGCGCACACCGCTGAATGCCATTCTGGGATTTGCCGAAGTGCTGGAGGGCCAGTACTTCGGCCCACTTGGCAGCGATCGCTACATCGAATACGTCGCGGATATCGGCCGGGCGGGCACGCACCTGCTGCGCTTGATCAATGATGTGCTGGATGTCGCCAAGCTTGAAGCCGGCGAGATGGAACTCCGGCCCGAGCCGGTGGATCTCTACGGCGTGCTGCAACGCGCCCTCCAGCCGCTGAACCAAGCGATTGCCGAAAAGCAGCTAACAGTCACCGAACGGCTTGAGGTCGACACCGTGATCGCGGACCAAGGGGCTGTCCGCCAGATCCTGTTCAACCTGGTCGAAAACGCCATCAAGTTCAGCACCCAGGGCGGGTCGATCGAAGTCGCCGCGGTCGCTGGCACAGATGCGGTTGATCTGATTGTCTCGGACACGGGCATCGGCATGTCGCCGATCGATGTCCGGCGTGTGCTCGAGCCGTTCACCCAAGTCGGCGGCGCCTTGCAACGCGAACAGGGCGGCACCGGACTGGGGCTCACCCTGGTCGCGGGCTTCACCAAGCTGCACCGCGGCACGGTGACGATCGACAGCACGCTCGGTGCCGGCACCACCGTGCGGGTGCGGCTGCCGACACCAAAAGAATTCCTAGACACGGCGGAGGGATAGAATGGCTGAAATCCTGGTGATCAATCCGAATTCGACGGTTGCAGTAACCGAAGGCTTGGACGCGGCAGTCGCACCTATGCGCTTTGCCGGCGGGCCAAGCATTCGCTGCATCACCTTGGAAGACGGGCCAGCTGGGATTCAAAGCCAGCGCGACGTTGACTTCGTCGTTGCCCCCTTGTGCCGGCGCATCGCCTATGAGACCTCGGACGCCTTCGTCATCGCCTGCTTTTCCGACCCCGGCTTGCATGCTGCGCGCGAAACCGTGGCCAAGCCCGTGGTTGGCATCATGGAAGCCGGCATGACCCAGGCGATGACCCTGGGCCAGCGGATCGGCGTGATCGCGATCCTGCACACCTCGATCGCCCGCCACATCCGGGCCTTCCGGGCGATGGGCGTGGCGGAGCGCGTGGTCGGTGAACGGCCGGTCGGCCTCAACGTCGTCGAACTCAGCGACGAGAAGACGACGCGCGACCGGCTGATCACGGTTGGCCGCATGCTGGTCAACCAGGATGGGGCGGATGTCATCGTGCTCGGCTGTGCCGGCATGGCGCGCTACCGGCCAGCCCTGGAAGAAGCACTGGAGACACCGGTGGTAGACCCGACCCAAGCCGCCGTTGGGCTTGCAATCACCCAGCTGCAGTTCCGGATGCGGCCGCGGCGGATCTAAGCCGCCAGGCTGCTCTTCAACCGCTCGAAGCTGCCGCTCGCCACCAGGCGGGAGAACTGGCCACCGGCTTCGGCCAACTCCGCAAACTGACCGCTTTCAACAACGCGGCCGTCTTGCAACACCAGGATCGTGTCCGCATCCGCGATGGTCGACAGCCGGTGCGCGATGATCAAGGTGGTGCGGCCCTGGCGCAGGCGGTCGAGGGCGGTTTTGATCTTCACTTCGGTTTCCGGATCGAGCGCGCTGGTCGCCTCATCGAGGATCAGGATCGGCGCGTCCTTGATGATCGCGCGCGCAATCGCGATGCGCTGGCGCTCACCACCGGATAAGAACTGGCCACGCTCCCCAATCACAAAGCCATAGCCGCCGGGGCGTGCCATGATGAAGTCGTGCGCTTCAGCCGCACGAGCGGCCGCTTCCACCTCCGCGTCGCTGGCGCCGGGCCGGCCGAGGCGGATGTTCTCCGCGATCGAGCGGTTGAACAGGCCGGCATCCTGGAACACCACCGCAATCGCCCCGCGCAAGGACGCGAGCTGGATGTGGCCGATGTCATGGCCATCAAGCGTGATGCGTCCCTGATCAACTGGCCGCACCCGCTGGAACAGCGCCACCGTTGTCGTCTTGCCCGATCCGGTCGGCCCAACCAACGCGACCGTGCGCCCGGGTTCGACCGTGAAGTTGAGGTCGAACACGCCTTGGTGGCCGGCCCCATAGCGAAAGCTGACGCCTTCGTAGGTGATGCGGCCCTCAACCGTATTGAGCGTGATCGCATCCGGCGCGTCCTGCACCAGCTGCTGCTGGTCGATCAGATCGAAGTAGCTTTGCAGCACTGGGACTGATTGAAACGTCCGCACGGCAAAGGCCGAGAGCTGGTCGAGCTTGGAGATCAGCAACCCCGCCAGTGCGACGAAGCTCACGATCGTGCCAACCGTGATCTGACCAATGGTGGCAAGATAACTGCCGAGTGCGAACACACTCACCATGGCGATGGTGCCGGCGGCGGAGGTCAGCACCGTCAGTGCCCCCCACCAGGTCAGCACCGGATATTGTTCGGCGAGCACCTTGTCCATCAGGCCGCGCATCGCCTGCATCTCTGCACTGAAGCGGGTGAAGCTCTGCACGACAGTGACGTTCGACAGCACGTCCCCGACCCGGCCATAGACTTCGCCGTGATAGCGCTCAACCGCGCTCTGGCCGGAGGAGGTTTTCGCCACCACCATCATGTTGGCGCCGACAAACGTGGCGGCGAGAAATCCCAGCACGCACGCCATCCGCCAATCCAACAGGATGGCGAGCGGCACCAGACACAGCACGCCCACCAGGGCCGCCACTTGTTCGCGCAAGGCACTCAGCCAGAGCCAGAACAACGCATCCGTGCCCGCGAGGATCGAGCGGACCACCGCACCGGTGCCGCGTTCGGCGTGGAAGTTGATCGGCAAGGTCATCGCGCGATCGAACGCCGCCGCCATCGCGGCCAAGCGCCGGCGGTGCGCCATCCGGTCGGCCGAGACCGCCACCACCACACCCGCCAAAATCCCAATCACGCCGAGCAACGCCCACAGCGCGATCCAGTGGCCAGTCTCCGTGCCAGTCGCCAGCGCATCGACCACGCGGCCGAACAACAGCGGTTCCGCCAGCTGCACGAAGGCAATCATGATACTGGCCGCGACCAGCACGACGACCCAGGCGCCCTCCGCCCGCAGCAGGCCTAGTGCCCGCACATACAGCATCATCCCGGTTACTCCCAGCCGCCCGAACGGCAATGCCAGACCTCAGCGATGACCGCAACTGGCCAATGGCCTTGTCTGCGCCATCTTGTTGCGGCAATCACGGCGAAGCGATGTCCACAGCTATGGTCCAGGCCAATACCATCCCCTCCCCGTTCGCACGCCTGACCGCCACCGCACCGGGGGCGAGCCTGGTCGTGGCTCAGCTGGGCCAGACGCTGGACGGCCGCATCGCCACCATCACCGGTGACAGCAAATGGATCAACGGCCAGGCGGCCCTCACCCATCTGCACGCCATCCGGGCAGCCGTTGATGCGGTAGTGGTGGGTGTGGGCACCGTGATCGCCGATGACCCGTTTCTGACCGTGCGCCACGTCCCCTGCCCCGCCTGCCAGCCGGCCCGGGTGGTGATCGACCCGACCAGTCGCGTGCCGCTGGATGCCAAGATCTTCAACAGCGACGGCGCACGCCGCATCATCATCAGCGCGACCGACGCCGCCACCCCCGATGGCATCGAACGCTTAGTGGTGCCGACCATCGCCGGGCGAATGGCGCCGCTCGCGATCCTGGCCGCCCTGCAGGCAGCAGGCCTCACTCGCGTGCTGATCGAAGGCGGGGCGGCGACGGTCTCTAGTTTCATCGACGCGGGGGCGCTTGACCAGCTACACCTGTTGGTCGCCCCTTTGCTGCTCGGCTCTGGCAAGCCCGGGCTGCAGCTGGCGGACATCACCCGCATCGACCAAGCCATCCGCCCGCACACCACCCTGCATCCGTTCGCCGATGGCGATGTGTTGTTTGTCTGCGACTTCACCCAGGACACTCGATGACCCTGACGACGCCCACCGGCCTGCAACAGCTGACCACCTTGACCCACCGCCGCTGGCTGGTGGCAGCCCTCAACATCGTCACCTGTATCGCTCTGCTCGCCAGCTTGGCCTATGTGCTGGGTGCTGATGGGTGGACAGTGGTCGATGCCATCACCCTCCTGGCCGCGACGATCGGCCTGCCCTGGACCGTGCTCGGCTTCTGGAACGCGCTGATTGGGCTCTGGTTGCTGCATGGTGTCCGCGATCCGCTCGGCCGGGTTGCCCCCTATGCTGCACCATCGTCAGAGCCCCTGCGCATCCGCACAGCCGTGCTGATGACCTTGCGCAACGAGGTGCCGACCCGCGCGCTGCACCGCCTGCGCACGGTCAAAGCCAGCATCGATGCGACCGGTGAGGGCCAGGCGTTCGACTGGTTTGTGCTGTCAGACACCAACCGCGACGATATCGCTGATCTCGAAGCCGCGGAGATTGCCGCCTGGCAAGCAAGCGACCCTGATGGTGCGCGGATCTTTTACCGCCGGCGCACCGACAACACCGGCTACAAGGCCGGCAACCTGCGCGACTTCTGCGCGCGCTGGGGTGCCAACTACGAGGTCATGTTGCCGCTCGATGCGGACAGCGTGATGGCGGGGCCGACCATCGTCGCCCAGGTGCACATGATGCAAGCACACCCGCGCCTTGGCATTCTGCAAAGCTTGGTCGTCGGCATGCCGTCGGCCAGCGCGTTCGCCCGCCTGTTCCAGTTCGGCATGCGCCACGCCATGCGCAGCTACACCATGGGCCAAGCCTGGTGGACGGGCGAGTGCGGGCCCTTCTGGGGCCACAACGCGCTGGTGCGCATCAAACCGTTTGCGGACGACTGCCACCTGCCGATCCTGCCGGGTGCGCCGCCGCTGGGTGGCCACGTGCTGTCCCACGATCAGGTGGAGGCGACTTTGATGCGCCGGGCCGGCTATGAGGTGCGCGTGCTGCCGGTTGAGGGTGGCTCGTGGGAAGAAAACCCGCCCTCGATGCCGGAATTCGTGCGCCGGGACCTGCGCTGGTGCCAGGGCAATCTGCAGTACTTGAAGCTGCTGAACCTACCGGGCTTGCATGCCATCAGCCGGTTCCAGCTGGTCTGGGCGATTGCGATGTTCATCGGCATTCCGGCCTGGACCCTGTTGATCGCCCTGCTGCCGCTGCTCGCCTGGCAGGCGGGCGATGGCTTCCCGGCGGGGGCTGCGATCGCGCTCTATCTCGCATACCTGCTCATGTTCTTGACGCCGAAGCTCGCCGGCATCGCGGACGTGCTGCTGACGCCGGGTGGGGCTCAGCGCTACGGCGGGCGCACGCGACTTGCCTGCGGCGCGCTGGCCGAAACCCTGTTCAGCTTCCTGCAGAGTGCGGCGTCCACCTTCCACACCACGCTGTTCATGATCGCGTTGGTGTTTGGCCGCTCGGTCACCTGGGGTGGCCAGGCGCGCGATGCCGAACGGTTGGCCTGGGGTGACGCGACGGCTCTGCTGTGGCCGCAGCTGGTGTTCGGGGTGATCGTGGTCGGCACGCTGGCCGTGATCGCGCCGGCCGCCGCCCTGTGGAGCCTGCCGATGACCGCGGGCTACCTGGTCGCCATCCCGCTGGCGGTGGTGACTGCACACCCCGCCGTGTCACGCTGGATGGTCGCAACCAACCTCGCCGGCATTCCAGAGGACTTTGACCCGCCGGCCGAAGTGCGCGCCGTGCAAGCGGGAGCCCGGGCATGAGCCGGTCGACTGCCTTGGCCGGCCTGCACCGCTCGCTCGACGTCTACCGGCGCGATGCGGAGCACGCCCTGCGCTTGGATCAGATGTACCGCCAGTTCTTGACGCCGGGTGCGTTCGCGATCGACATCGGCGCCCACGTGGGGGACCGGATCGCCGCCTTCCGCCGGCTCGGTGCCCGGGTGGTGGCACTGGAACCGCAGCCCGTGTGTTTTCGCGCACTCCGCCTGCTGCACGGCCGGGACGATCAGGTGACCCTGGTGAACGCGGCCTGCGGGCGCACGGCCGGGCACATCACCTTGCTGGTCAACCGCGCGAACCCGACCGTCAGCACTGGATCGGCCGCCTTCGTCGCTGCAGCCGATGGTGCGATCGGCTGGGAAGGCCAGCGTTGGGATGATCGCCTGGAGGTTCCCGCCACCACCCTCGACGCGCTGATCGCCGAACACGGTGTGCCCGACTTCGTGAAGATCGATGTGGAGGGGTTTGAGGCGGAAGTGCTGGGTGGCCTAAGCCGACCCGTGCCAGCGCTGTCCTTCGAGTTCACGACCATCCAGCGCGATGTCGCCTACGACTGCATTGCGCGCCTTCAGGCGCTTGGCCACCTGCGCTTCGCGCTCAGCCTGGGCGAGACCCAGCGCTTTGATGCCGGCTGGTGCGATGGCGACACCATGCACGGCATCATCGACGGCCTGCCCGATCACGCGAACTCAGGAGATGTCTATGCGCTTGGGGATCGCTAGCCTCGCCCTGCTGCTGGCCCTGCCGGCAGCGGCGGCGAGCCTTGAAGGGGCGGCGGTGCAGGTGCGCAACCGGTCCGAGCCTGTGCTGTGCGCGGAGAAGGACAACGTCACCCTGGAGGTGGCAAACCCGCGGATCGACAGCTTCGTACTGGAGGCGATCCACCCGCCCTACATCGACACCCTGCAGCGCGACCGCTTCGCCCCGGATTGGACCGCGTGCGACCTCTCCGGCGATCCCGCCTTCCCTGCCACCCCCCGACGGGTGACGATCTATGAAAGCTTCGACCTCTGGGTCGTCGGCTTCACCTTCCCGAGCTTTTGGCGGCCCGCCACCGTGCCGGTCACCATCGGCGATCGGCGTGAGGAGGGCTTGCACATGCTGCAGGTCTGGGTGCGCCACGAGGATCGCGCCGAGGAAGTGCTGGTGCTCTACGCGCCCGATGGCTACTGGCGTGCCCGGCCCTTGCCGCCGAAGCACCTCGGCTGGTCCGCCTATGGCAGTTCATTCCTGATCGGGCCAGTCGAGGATCTCGGACGTCCGGTCGTACGCTTCACGGACATCACCTTCGATCCTGCCGCGAAGCGCTTCGAGGTTGGCTTCGCTGGCGGTGGGCGCGCCAGCATCCAAATCGCCGCATTGGACCGCGAGCAGCAACGCCTGGAAATCCGCTTCACCGGCGCACTGCCCGACCGGCCATTCGCGGCCCTGAGATCGATGTACATCACCGAATTCAACAACGACGCCGCCCGCGTCGCTGCCCGCGGCCCCGGTGCCCCCGGCTGGCTCGAAGCACCCGTGATGACCTACCCCGGCGGGGCTGCAACCGACCTCTGGCTCGGCCGGCTGGTACCCTCGCGGCACAACACATCTGCACCCGACATGGTGCTCAGGGCGTTTCGGGAGCGGTAGGCGTGGTGGGTTGCTCGGGCGGAACTGGCAGGTCCTGTAAGCGCACGATCCCAAGTCCGCAGGCAGTGGCAAACTTCGCGAGCCCGAGATCATTGGTCAGCAATCGCGTCGCCCCGGCTACCTTGGCGATGGCGGCGATCTGTCGATCGAGCTTGATCTTCTGCCACGGTGCATCGGACCCAGCACGCTTATCGCCCGCCGAGAGCGCGGCTCTGGTCATCTCCGCCAATTCGATCGCTGCACGCGTATCGAAGTCGGCAATGGCGAACAGGCCTGAGGCTTGGAGTTGCTCAACATAGCCCAAGCCCGCCGCGCCCGACAGGACCAGCACCTCCGCCAGCGCCGGTGTGGGCACGATAATGGGCATGCCTGCGGTGGCTTCCTGCTCCAGAAACGTGACGATGCGGTCGGCGGCAGCGACGATGCTCTCCCCCGTTGCTGGATCGCGGGGAACGCCGGCGCTGGGGCGGAGCAAGAGCGTGAGCGCGACTGAATCGATCGCAACGCTCACTCGGCTGCTTGTTCGGACAGCGCGCCGAGCACCTCAAGCGGGTTTGGCAGCCAGACCGCCGGTATGCGCCGAAGGTCTGCGACAGTTTGCGCGAAGGTCACCGTGTTCAAAGCCGTGATGCGCTCGATGTCAAACTGCTGGAGGCTCCAGCTTCCATCTGTGCTGCGCGCCCACGTACCCTGCCCACCCAGTCGGACGCGCGTAAACAGCGCCTGCCCGATCTGCTCTGCAAGATCTCTTGGGCCACGGCAGGCGATCAAGGTCTCGCGCGGCCCGCGCAGATCGACCAACACAGCATCCCCGTGCCCGCCAACGCGCTCGATCACGCCTTCCAGCGACCCGGCCTGGCGCAAGCCGGACACCACGGTTTCAGGGACAGCGGCATTGCCGCCCGGGAACTGCAGAAGGGCTCGCGGCCCCTCCCCCAGAACGGCCACTCCCCCATCCTCGGTCACCATGAGATTGAGCGCCTGATAGCTCTCAAGCACTGGCACAGCCGCCGTACCATCGCGGACATCGGCCAGTTGCTGGCGCACGCGATCCACGGCCGACGGTTCCACCCGAACGGTCAGCACCACGCTGCCACTGGTAGCTCCAACGAAGTGGACTGACGGTTGATCGCCCAGCAGATCGGCAAGATGGGCGAGATAGCGCGCCAAGCGGGCGAGCGGCAGCGTCTCGGCTGTGCCGGCCGCTTCGATGGTCAAGCTGAGGTCGCAGCCGTTGCTCATCACTGGCACCAAGTCAGAGACCTGGAGAGTGTGCCAGAAAGCACCCCCGAAGTCGCTAAACACGAAAAGGGCGGCCCGAAAGCCGCCCTCTCACGTTTCAGCCAACTGACAGCTGCTTTAAGCGGCTGCGTCCCCACCCTGCGCCGAGGCACCGGAGCCCTTGGCAGCTGGGTCGCGGTCGACCAGTTCGATCACGGCCATCGCGGCCGCATCGCCGTAGCGGTAGCCGGCCTTGAGGACGCGGGTGTAGCCGCCGCTGCGGTCGCGATAACGCGGACCGATCACTTCGAACAGCTTCCGGGTCGCCGCGTCGTCGCGCAGGCTCGCATGGGCCTGGCGGCGGGCCGCCAAGTCACCGCGCTTGCCGAGCGTGATCAAGCGCTCGAACACCGGGCGCAATTCCTTCGCCTTCGGCAAGGTGGTCTTGATCTGCTCGTGGGTGAGCAGAGCGACGCACATGTTGTCAAACATGGCCTTGCGGTGGGGTGTAGTCCGACCGAGCTTGCGGCCGCTGATTCCGTGACGCATCTCTAATTCCTCAGTACGGCTCTTCCAGGCGCTTGGCCAGGTCTTCGATGTTTTCCGGCGGCCAGCCCGGGATCTCCATACCAAGATGGAGGCCCATTTGTGCCAGCACTTCTTTGATTTCGTTCAGCGACTTGCGGCCGAAGTTCGGCGTGCGCAGCATTTCGCCTTCGGTCTTCTGCACCAGATCGCCGATGTAGACGATGTTGTCGTTCTTCAAGCAGTTCGCCGAGCGGACCGAGAGCTCCAGCTCATCGACCTTGCGCAGCAGGTTCTTGTTGAACGGGAGATCCGACGCCCGGTCTTCGGAGACCGCGGTCTGCGGCTCTTCGAAGTTGATGAACAGCTGCAGCTGGTCTTGCAGGATGCGGGCGGCGAGTGCCACCGCATCATCCGGCGACAGCGCGCCATTGGTTTCGACCTGCATCGACAGCTTGTCGTAGTCCGTCACCTGGCCGACGCGGGTGTTTTCCACCTTGTAGGCGACCTTGCGGACCGGCGAGAACAGCGCATCGACCGGGATCAAACCAATCGGCGCATCTTCCGGACGGTTCTGCGTCGCAGCGACATAGCCCTTACCGGTCTGCACCGTCATTTCCATGACGATCTTCGCACCATGGTCGAGCGTGCAGAGTGCCAGATCCGGGTTCATCACTTCGATGTCGCCGGTGGTTTCGATCATGCCCGCGGTCACGGTGCACGGACCGGTCGCCTTCAAGCGCAGACGCTTCGAATGATCGCCCTGCATGCGCAGACCAATGTTCTTCACATTCAGCACGATGTCGGTGACGTCTTCGCGCACACCCGGCACCGAGGAGAATTCGTGCAGCACGCCTTCGATCTGGATCGCTGTCACCGCAGCACCCTGCAGCGACGACAACAGAATGCGGCGCAGCGCGTTGCCGAGCGTCAGGCCAAAGCCGCGCTCCAGCGGTTCGGCGACGATGGTCGCGAACCGGGCGGGATCGACGCCGGGATCGACTTCGAGCTTGCCCGGCTTAATCAGGGTCTGCCAGTTCTTCTGGATCACGAGGCTCAATCCTCTGGCGTTACGAAACAAGGCGACGGCAGGGACACCAGCCCCCACCGCCGCAGGATTACCGGTGGCTCAGACGCGCCGACGCTTCGGCGGCCGGCAGCCATTGTGCGGGATCGAGGTGACATCGCGGATCGACGCGACGGCAAAGCCGCAAGCCTGCAACGCACGCAGCGCGGATTCGCGCCCGGCACCGGGGCCTTTGACCTCGATGTCGAGGGTCCGCATGCCGTGTTCCTGCGCCTTGCGGCCAGCGTCTTCGGCAGCCACCTGGGCGGCGTACGGCGTCGACTTCCGGCTGCCCTTGAAGCCCTTGCAGCCCGACGACGACCACGCGATCACGTTGCCCTGGGCATCGGTGATCGTAATCATGGTGTTGTTGAACGAGGCGTTCACGTGGGCCACGCCGGCGGTGATGTTCTTGCGTTCGCGGCGCTTGACGCGCGTCGAGGATGGCTTTGCCATTGGTTCGGATCCCTGGGCTTACTTTTTCTTGCCGGCGATCGGCTTTGCCTTGCCCTTGCGGGTCCGGGCGTTGGTGTGGGTCCGCTGGCCGCGCACCGGCAGGCCACGGCGATGCCGCAGACCGCGATAGCACCCAAGGTCCATCAGCCGCTTGATGTTCATCGCGACTTCACGCCGCAAATCGCCTTCGACATGGTAGTCGCGGTCGATGATTTCGCGGATGCGCAGCACTTCGTCGTCCAGCAGGCTGTGGACCCGGCGCTCGGTGGCAATGCCAACCTTGTCGCAGATTTCCTTCGCCTTGGCCGGACCGATGCCAAAGATGTATCGCAACCCAATCTCGACCCGCTTCTGCGTCGGGATGTTCACGCCAGCAATGCGCGCCACGCCTTACTCTCCTCAAACGTTCTTCAGTAGCGTTGCCCGTCAGATCCCTGGAGACCAGAGACCATCGAGAAGCGGCAGCAGCGGCCCAACGCTCAAGGCCGCGCAGTATAAGGATCGAGCACGATCCGTCAAGCGCAAGATTGCGGCATAATGCCGCACCGGTTACGCCGCAGGCTTCGCCACCTCCGCCAACACGGCTTCGATCTGGCGTGCGACCTCGTCAATCTCTTCCATCCCATCCACCCGGTGCAGGACACCCTTGGCGGCGTAGTACGGCAGGATCGGCGCGGTTTGCTCCCGGTAGACGTTCAAGCGCTTGGTGACGGTGCTGACGGTGTCATCCGTGCGCCGGGTCAGATCGCGCGAGCCACAGGCGTCACAGACCCCGGGCATGCGCGTCGGCTTGAAGATGTCGTGATAGCCAGCGCCGCACGACGCGCAGGAATAGCGCCCGGTGATGCGCTGGATCAGCGCATCCTCGTCCACCACCATCTCGATCACCGCGTGCAGCTTGAGCGCCTTGACGGCCAGCATGCCGTCCAGTGCCTCGGCTTGTGCGGCCGTGCGCGGAAACCCATCCAAGATGAAGCCGCCGGCGCAATCGGGTTGCGCGATGCGGTGGGCGATCATGTCGACGATGATCGCGTCCGAGACGAACTGCCCGGCATCCATCACTGCCTTCGCCTGCAGGCCGAGCTCAGAGCCGGCCGCGACTTCGGCACGCAGCATATCACCGGTGGAGAGTTGAATGGCGCCGTGGGCGTCCTGCAGGCGCTTGGCCTGGGTGCCCTTCCCGGCACCCGGCGGACCCAGCAGAATGATGTTCATCCACGCCTCCCCTTCAGCTTGGCCTTCTTGATCAGGCCTTCATACTGGTGGGCCAAGAGATGGGAGTGGATTTGCGCCACCGTGTCCATGGTCACCGTCACCACGATCAGCAAGCTCGTGCCGCCGAGATAGAACGGCACGGCGTACTCCGCGATCAAGAGTTCCGGCATCGCGCAGACCAATGCCAGGTAACCGGCCCCGATCAAGGTCAACCGGGTCAGCACCTGGTCGAGGTAGTTGGCGGTGTTCTGGCCCGGGCGAATACCCGGCACGAAGCCGCCGTACTTCTTCAGGTTATCCGCGGTTTCCTGCGGGTTGAACACGATCGCCGTGTAGAAGAACGCGAAGAACACGATCATCGCGACGTAGAGCAGAATATAGAGCGGCTGGCCGTGGCCCAGCGCGTTGGACAGCCACGTCAACCACTCCGGCCGGTCGGTCGCCGTGCCGGAGAAGCCCGCGATCGTCGCCGGCAGCAGCAGCAGCGAGGATGCAAAGATCGGAGGGATCACGCCGGCGGTGTTGAGCTTCAGGGGCAGATGGCTCGATTCGCCACCGAACATCCGGTTGCCCTGCTGGCGCTTGGGGTACTGCACCAGGATGCGGCGCTGGGCGCGTTCCATGAACACGATGAACGCGGTCACGCCAACGGCCATGATCAGGATGATCAGAATGAAGAAGGTCGACAGCGCACCCGTGCGGCCAAGCTCCAGCGTGCCTGCGAGTGCCGCGGGCAAGCCCGCCACGATGCCAGCGAAGATGATCAGGGAGATGCCGTTGCCGACGCCGCGCGCCGTGATCTGCTCGCCCAGCCACATCAAGAACATCGTGCCGCCGGTCAGCGTGATC
>JAAFHH010000419.1 GCA_013297545.1 Alphaproteobacteria bacterium | reverse complement strand
TGCGCCGTCAGTTTCGCGCTGGATGCTCGCGACTTGGTCGCTGATCTCGGAGGTTGCCTTCGCGGTTTGCGCGGCGAGGTTTTTCACCTCGGACGCGACAACCGCAAAGCCCTTGCCCGCTTCACCAGCGCGCGCGGCCTCGATCGTGGCGTTCAACGCCAGCAAGTTGGTCTGAGCGGCGATGGCCGCGATCAAGCCGACCACTTCATCGATGCGCTTGGACGCAGCAGCGAGCGCGCTGATGCGTTGATCGGCCTCGCTCGCTTGCTCTGATGCCGTGTTTACGATCGCGGCGGTGGTGGAGATCTGCGCCGTTACCCCGCGGATCGAAGCCGACAGTTCTTCTGACGCGGCAGCAACCGCGTGGATATCCTGCAAGGTGGTGTTCGACATCTCGGCGACGGTGTCGCTGTCCTTGCCGGCCGAGCGCACCGCGCCCGAGGTCGCTTCCGCTTCGCCCAGCAGCTTCTTGGTCTCGCCGATCACGGCACCGATGGTGGCGCGGCTGTCTTGGTCGAAGCTGTGGGTCGCCGCCGCGATCGCTTCGGCCCGGGTTGCCCGCTCGATCGCAGCCGCCTGTTCGGCATCGCGCGCTTGATCGGCGGCGATGGCGTTTTGATCCAATACCTCAAGCGCACGGGCCAGGGCCCCCAGCTCATCGTGGCGCTCTCGGTACGGCACATCACAGCCGCGCGCGCCTTCGGCGAGCGTGCCGACCGTGTCGGTAAGCGCTGCCAGTGGTGTCAGCACCCGGCGGCGGAACACCAGGGTTGCCACGACAACCACCGCCATTCCGATCGCGAACAGCAGGATCGAGCGCATGAAGGAGGCGTTGAGCGCCTGCGCCTCGGCCGCGATGCGGGCGGACGCCGCCGTCAACGCAGCGTTGCGCAGCTCACCAATGGTGTTGAGTGCCGGCACAATGGTGCCGGTGAAGCGCGGTTGATCAAAGCCATAGGGCTGGCCCGCCCGGCTTGCGGTCGAGAACCCATCGAGGAGGGTCCGGCCCTCGCCCATGAACCGGGTCTCCGCGGTTTTCAGTGCTGCCTCGATGGGCGTGCGATTGGCGAGCTTGGCCGCGATCGACTCGATATCGCTCCACAGCTGATCGACCCGGCCGCGCTGCTGCATCGCGCGGTCTTGTTCGGCCGCGGTCATCGCGTTCGCCTCGCGGATCGCACGCGAATACTGGGTTGCGTAGCGGCTGCCGTGCTCGCGCATCAAGCCGGCCGCGCGCGCAAGGCGTAGGATCGCTGCGGTCTCAGGCTCGGTGTCGTCGACCAGCCGTTCGAGCGCGTCGAGCGCGGGGTCGAGCTTGGCGATCACCTCGATCGAGCGCACTTGGATGGCGACCAGGGCGGCCAGCCGCTGCGGGTCCGGCGCGCCGATCCCGGCGTCCAACGCCGCGCGGGCGCGCTGCAGTTCGGCGCGCGTTGCCTCAATCGCCTCGCGCACGCCGGGGGCGACCTGCGCCACATCTGGTGTGACGGCGGCGAGCGCTTGTTCCAGCAATTGGTCGCCAGCCGCCCGCACGCGGGCGACAGCCGCGCGCTGTTCGGCGGTTGGCTGAGCCGAGCCGAGGATACTCAGCATGGGCGCGCGTTCCTGGGCCAGCACTTCGGCGGCTTTGAGGGCGGGTTCATAGACCGGCACGGCCCGTTCGGCCCGCGCGACTCGGTCGGCCGCCTTGCGGTCCTCCAGCACGACAATGCCGCCGAACACCACTGCGAACAGCCCAATCGACGCAACCGACACTGTAAAGAGTGCGCTGACCTTCATGAGCCCCTCCCCCGAGGCATGAATTCCTAAGGGAAGGATAGCAGGAAGCAGCGAGCCTGATGCACACTTTGTTGCCAAAACAACACAAGGGTGCCGCCGATGACCGATGTTGCCTATCAGCCGGTGCGGCTCGCGGATTTCACCGAGCTGGCGCCGGATCAGATGCAGGCGGAGGCCGAACGCTTCCGCCAGCGCATGGCCACCCGCCACACGATCCGCGACTTCGCACCGCGCCCGGTACCGCGCGCCCTGATCGAAACCTGTCTGGCGACGGCTGGAACGGCACCCAGTGGTGCGAACCATCAGCCCTGGCACTTCGCCGTGATCGGCGATGCGGTTATGAAGCAGCGCATTCGGGTCGCGGCCGAAGCCGAAGAACGGGCGTTCTACGAAGGCCGCGCTGGTGAGGAGTGGCTGGGCGCGCTCAAACCCCTTGGCACCGATCCGAACAAGCCGTTCCTAGAGATCGCGCCCTGGCTGATCGTGGTGTTCGGCCAGCGCACCAGCGTCAGCGCCGATGGGGTGACGCGCAAGAACTACTACGTGCCGGAGAGTGTTTCGATCGCGACCGGCTTCCTGATCGCAGCCTTGCACCACGCGGGCCTCGCGACCTTGACCCACACGCCAAGCCCGATGGGCTTCCTGAACCAGATCTGCGGCCGGCCGGCCAACGAGAAGCCCTACATCCTGCTGGTCACCGGCTATCCAGCAGCGGATGCAACCATCCCGGCCTATGCCCAGATGAAGAAGCCCTTGGCCGAGATCGCCTCGTTCCTGTGACGCGTTAGCGCAGGTCGAGGGATTCCATCAGCTGGCGCGCAAGCTCCCCGGCTGGCCCCGATGGGTCCCGCCCAGCCGCAGCGGCAAGATCTTGGCGGGCGGCGGCGCGCTGGCCGCGGCTGAGGTGCAGGCGCGCCCGTTCGATCAGCGCTTCGACCGAGCCGGGTTCTAGCGTGAGCGCGGTTGCGAGGTCCTGTTCGGCCAGCGGCTCCAAACCCGCTTGGCGGTAGGCACTGGCGCGCAACACCAGCGCATCGACCCGGCGCGGTTGACGCTGCAGCACAGCGGTCAAATCATCGGCGGCTTCGACCCAGCGCTTGGCTTCGGCGTGCAGGAAGGCGCGGTCGAAGCGCAGATCCGCATTGGTGGGGTCGAGCCGAAGGCCAGCAGCAATCACGCCGGCGGCGCGTTCCGGCTGGTCGGCCGCGGTCCAAGCGCCGGCCGCTTGGGCGAGGATCTCGGCACCGAGCGAAGGCCGCGTGCGGCCAACGTCTTGCGCCAGCATGTCCAGACGCTGGGCCGCCTCCGTGTAGCGGCGCAGCCGCATCAGGGCGCTCGCCGCACAGTGGCGGGCGGCAAATCCGCCGCCTTGCAGCGCGAAGGCACTCGCGCGCTCAAAGGCCGCGGCGGCATCGCGCTGGACCAGCGCCATGCACTGATCGTACTCAGCCTCAGCGCTGATGCGTTGCGCGGCGGCGAATGACGGCAGCAGAACCAGAACCAATAGGATGACGCGCATGGGGCGAGAGCTTACCCAAGGGGATCGCCAGCGGGAAGACCGCCAGCTGTTCTGCTTCGGCTACGGGTTTTCTGCGGCGGAATTGGGTCAGCGCCTACGGGCTCAGGGCTGGCAGGTCGCTGGCACCGCCCGCTCGGCCGAGAAATGCGCTGCCCTTGCGGCCGCAGGCGTGGTGGCGCATCGCTTCGACCGCGACCACCCGCTCGATCCCGCCGTGTTCGCGTCCGCGACCCATATCTTGAGTTCGGTGCCGCCGGATGAGGCGGGCGACCCGGTGCTCGATTGCCATGGGGCAGATCTCGCAGCCTTGACGCCGCAGTGGGTCGGCTACCTCTCGACCACTGGTGTGTACGGCGAC
>JAAFHH010000418.1 GCA_013297545.1 Alphaproteobacteria bacterium | reverse complement strand
TTCACGAGGGGACGCATCCCCCTTGATCCCCCCTCCCAACCTCCCCCCGCTTGCGGGGGGAGGAGTTTTGGGGGAGGGCACCTACATATGGATCGGCCGACCATCCACCGCGAGAGCCGCCTCTTTCACCGCCTCGTTGAGAGTGGGGTGCGCGTGGCAGGTGCGCGCCACGTCTTCGGCCGACGCACCGAATTCCATCGCGATGGCGATTTCGGCGATCAGGGTGCCGGCTTCCGGGCCGATGATGTGGGCGCCGAGCACCCGGTCGGTGGTCTTGTCGGCCAAGATCTTGACGAACCCATCGGTCATGCCATTGGCGCGCGCCCGGCCGTTGGCGGTGAACGGGAACTTGCCGGACTTGTAGGCGATGCCGGCCGCCTTCAGTTCCTCTTCAGTCTGACCGACCGAGCCGACTTCCGGTGAGGTGTAGATCACTGCCGGGATGACCGCGTAGTTCACGTGACCGGCCTTGCCAGCCAACTGCTCGGCCACCGCCACCCCTTCGTCTTCGGCCTTGTGCGCCAGCATGGCACCGGGGATCGCGTCGCCAATCGCGTAGATCGACGGCACGGAGGTGCGGAAGTGGTGATCGACCGTGACCCGCCCGCGCGGGTCAACCGCGACGCCAACTGCCTGCAGACCCAGGTTGTCGGTGTAGGGCCGCCGGCCAACAGCCACCAGCACAACATCGCAGTCGAGCGTGGTGGCGGCACCACCGGCCGCCGGCTCGAGGGTGAGGGTGACACCCGACTTCTTGGTGTCCGCCTTCACCACCTTGGTGCCGAGCTGGAAGCTCATACCCTGCTTTTCCAAGATGCGCTGCAGCGTCTTCGCGGTCTCGCCGTCCATGGTCGGCGTGATGCGGTCGAGGTATTCGACCACGGTCACCTTCGCACCCAGGCGGCCCCAGACCGAACCCATCTCCAAGCCAATGTAGCCGCCGCCGATCACCACCAGGTGCTTTGGCACGGCCGACAAGGTGAGCCCGCCGGTCGAGGTGACGATGCGCTGTTCATCCACCGTCACTCCGGGCAGGGAGACACTGTCTGATCCCGTCGCGATCAGGATCGCTTTCGCGTCCAGCACCTCTTCGCCACCAGCGTTCAGCGCCACTTTGACTTGGTTCGGGCCGATGATCGTGCCGGTGCCCATTACCGCGCGGACCTTGTTCTTCTTGAACAGGAATTCGACGCCCTTGGTGTTCGCCTCCACCACCTTGTCCTTGCGCGCCATCATTTGCGTCAGGTTCAGTTTCACTGAGCCGACATCGATGCCGTGTTCTTTGAACTGGTGGGAGGCAGCCTCAAAGCGCTCCGAGCTCTGCAGCAGGGCTTTGGAGGGAATGCAGCCGATGTTCAGGCAGGTGCCGCCGAGTGTCGGGCGCTTTTCCACGCACGCGACGCTCAGACCCAGCTGGGCTGCACGAATGGCTGCCACGTAACCGCCGGGACCAGATCCAATCACCACCAAATCGTAGCTCGCCATCGTTCAGGTGCCTCTTCGTCGCGCAAAGGAGAGTAGCTCGCCACGGGTGTAGGCCAAGCCGGCGGGCGCGCCAAGCCTGCTCGCTCGGACATCGGCAAAGTTCTGTATTTGTTCTGATTTGGCTTGACCCAGCGCGGCGCCAAACGCTATGCCATTGGCATGATCCCGACCTGCGCCTGTGTCGCGCCGTCTGGGCCACCCGCACTCAGGATTGACTGATGCCCCCCTTGTTGAACCCGCGCCACGACGCCGTGGCCGAGGCGATTGCGGCTGGCCAGGATTTGGCCACCATCGCAAGCACGCTCGGCTATCACCCCCGTTCGCTCACCAAGCTCGCCCAGCGCACCGATATCGTCGACCGCGTGGCGGAGCTGCGCGGCGTGCTCGCGGTTGACCGCCGCTGGGTCGTCTCGCAGCTGCGCGCGGTGTTCGAACGCGCGATGCTGACCGCGAGTGCGGCCGGCGCCGAAAAGCCCGTGACGGCATCCGGCAAAGAGGCCGTGGCGCTGAAGGCGCTCGAGCTCTTGGGCAAAGAACTCGGCATGTTCGGCGCCAAGCGCGCGATCGATGCCGACCAGCTGCTGAAACTGTCGGATGCCGAAATCGAGGGGCTGATCGATGCGCTCGGCGGCCCGCCGGACCAGACGGCGGAGCGCTAAGCGATGGCGCGCTCGCCCCAGCGCCGCTTGGCCGGCGCGCTGCACTCCGCGCTGACCCGCCGCCGCCCGCCAGCGCCCACCGACCTCGCGCGCTGGGTGAGCGATCCCGTCGGCTTTGCGACTGCCGTGCTGGGCGAACACCTGTGGTCGCGCCAGCAGGAAATCGCGCGGGCACTCGTGACCGATCGGCGGGTCGCGGTGCCGTCCTGCCATGGGGCGGGCAAATCCTTCCTGGCTTCCCGCCTAGTCGCCTGGTGGCTCTCGACCCGGCCGCCGGCCGAGAGCTTCGTCGTCACCTCCGCCCCCACCTTCGCCCAAGTGCGTGCGATCCTGTGGCGGGAGATCGGCACGGCCCACGCCAAGGGCCGCCTGCCCGGCAAAGTCTCGCAAACCGAATGGCGGATCGGCCAGCGCCTGGTTGGCTTTGGCCGCAAGCCAGCCGACACCGACGGCACCGCCTTCCAAGGCATCCACGCCCGCCATGTGCTGGTGATTTTCGATGAGGCGTGCGGCATCCCCGAAGTGCTCTGGGATGCCGCCGAAACCCTGTTGACCACCCCCGAAGCCCGCCTGCTCGCGATCGGCAACCCCGATGATCCCGGCAGCGCCTTCGCCAAAGTGGCGTCCGACACCTCGGGCTGGACCGTGCTGCCGATTGACGCCTACGCCACCCCCGCCTTCACCGGCGAGGTGGTGCCCGAAGCCCTCCGCCCCCTCCTGGTCTCCAAACTGTGGGCGGAGGAAATGGCGGCGCGCTGGGGCGAAGGCTCCGCGCTCTGGCAAGCGAAAGTGCGTGGCCGCTTCCCCGACGTTGCAGCCGACGCCCTGTTCGCGCCGGGCCTGGTGCGCGCCGCGATGGCAGCGAGCCTCGCCCCCGGCACACCGGTCGAGCTCGGCGTCGACGTCGCGCGCTTCGGCCATGACGCCAGTGTCATTGCGCTGCGCCGCGGGGCGGTGGCACGGGTGGTATCCGTGCTGCACGGCCTCGACACCCAAGCCCTCGCCGCCGCTGTCCGCGCCGCGGTCAGCGAGCATAGTGCCTCCCGCGTGAAAGTCGATGAGATCGGCCTCGGCGCCGGCCTGGTCGACGCGCTGCACACAACCGGCATCCCTGTCACCGGCATCAACGTCGCCCGCGCGGCCCACGAGCCCGCGCGCTTCGTCAACCGCCGGGCCGAGCTCTGGTGGCGCCTGCGCCAGCGCGCCGAGGCAGCCGAACTCGACCTGCCGGCCGACGACGCGCTTGCCGCCGAACTTGCGAGCCTGCGCTGGGCGCTCGACGGCAAGGGCCGGATCGCGCTCGACGCCAAATCCGAGCAGCGCCGCGCCCTCGGCCGCTCCCCCGATCGCGCAGACGCCATCCTGCTCGCCTTCGCCGATGGCGACCGCCCGGAGGCGGTCTGGAACGCCTGGTAACTTTTTCTTCAGCACGGAGTCCCCCGATGACCACCCAAGAGACCCTCACCCGCGCCCCCATCAGCCTCCACCAAGCGATCGCGCCGATCACCCCCGGCGCGGTCGACCGC
>JAAFHH010000416.1 GCA_013297545.1 Alphaproteobacteria bacterium | reverse complement strand
ACTGGCGATAGACGTCATCTCTACCGCCGGCAGGGGTGATCTTTAGCGCGCTGCTCGCAATCCCCGCGCGAGCCAAAAAGGCGGCCATGCTCTGCCGCAGCTTGACGATCTGCGTTCGCGTCCCGCCGCCCTCAAAGTAAAGATAGACATCCTTGACGGCTACCACCGATTGCCCCCGAGTTCTCCGGCGGCCCACAGCTGACCAAGCTGGCGATCCTCCAGCATCGGAGCCAGTTTTTCCTTGTCTAAGCGTCGCAGCACCGAACCAGTTGGGTGGCGCTCAGCGACCAGAACGCACTCAGGCACAGCACTCAAGGCGTCGATCAAGATTTCTGAATGCGTGGTGACAATTAGCTGCGTACGCGCCGATGCTTCGATCAGCATTTCGGCGACGTGAGGAATGATATCTGGGTGTAGCCCAAGTTCCGGCTCTTCAAGACTAACTACATGCGGAGGTTTCGGATGGCAAAGAATTGCAGCTAAGAAAATAAACCGAATTGTTCCATCAGATATTCGCATCGCTGAAACAACATCCTGACCTTCGTGAAGAAAAAGCTGCACTAGATTTCCTGTCACCATAACATCAAAATCGCGAATATCTTCTTTTAAGATAGAGAGTTTCTTTACCAAATTACTCTTTGCCTTCAGATCGCGTTTGTATTGCTGAAGAAACATTGAAAGATTGGATCCATCTCTCAAGAGAATTGCCTCAGGCACATCGGTCCTTTGAGGTAATCGAATACTTGACTCCCTTCCAGTCTGCCAAGCATCGAAAATGGAGATGCTCTCAAAAAAATTCGAAATAGCGAAGATATCCCCCCTAATCTTATCCCCAGCATAGCGCTGGAAAATCGATTTTCCGGCAGAATCAGGGTCTACCTGATCTCGATAAAGCGAGTCACCTACTCGGACATATTCACCATCTCTATCAACTCCAAATATCCGGGTGAAGTTCTTTCCGTCCGAATTCAGTAAGTCAATAGACTCTGAAAAATATGCAAGTCCCCCGATTGGGTGAATGTAGAGTGAATAGACATACCTGTCTGGAGATTGAACAATAGATTTCACACACAAAAAAACATCGATTTGTATAAACTCGCTCTCCTCTGCGTTCCTGAACTTCCAATCTGAAAAAGCTCCACGGGAATTTAGAAAGCGCCCAAGATCATATTTAGTTCTCTTCAGGATCTCAAGCACCTCGACGAAATTGCTTTTCCCGCTACCGTTTGAGCCAATCATCACGTTCAAGTTTTGCAACGGAACAATCGGCGAGTCCGGCCCAAAGCTCAGAAAATTTGACAGCTTGATCGCGTCGATCCGCATCACCCTACTCCACCGTCACCCCGCCCGTGACCATGCGATAGACCAGCTTCGCGTCGGCCAGGCGGATGGTGGCGAGGGTACAGCGATCAGGGCGCAGCACAAATACTGTCGGCAGGCGGCGCGCGCGGATCGCATCGTTCCCCTACCGCATCACCATGCCGCCGTTGATGTCGATCGTCGCTCCTGTGATGTGCCGCGCGGCGTCGCTCGCGAGATAGACAATCGCCGCCGCGATATCCTCAACGCTCCCTAGCCCCAGCGGAATCCGCGCGGCGATGCTCGCGATCTCCTCCGGCGGATGGGCGCCGCGCAGCATCTCCGTATCCGTGAGGCCGGGGGCGACCACATTGACCGTGATGCGGTCCGCCGCAGTACTCCGCGCCAGGGTTTTGGCGAACGCCACCACCCCTCCCTTGGTCGCGGCGTAAGCGACGTGGCCCATCAGCGCGCCCTGGTGGCTGACCTGGCTGCCGATCAGCACGATCCGCCCGCCCTGGCCCTGCCTGCGCATCGCGGCGACTGCGGCTTGGCAGGCGAGGAAGGTGCCGGTCAGGTTGACAGCAAGCACGCGGTTCCAATCCTCCAGCGTCGTGTCTTCGATCACCAACGGCGCGGTGACGCCAGCGCTGCACACCAGAATGTCGATCCGGCCAAACGCGGCCAGCGCCTGATCAGCCATACGGGTCATGTCAGCAGGATTGGTCACGTCAACCGTGGCGGCCACCGCACCGGCCAAGCCCGCCGCCCGCTCCGCCACCCGCGACCCATTGCTATCCGCCAGCAGCACACGTGCGCCAGCAGCCGTCAGCGCTTCGGCGGCGGCCGCACCAATCCCGCGCGCCGCCCCGGTGACGATCACAGCGCGGCCGCTCAGATCAAACAGGCTCACCGCTTGCCCCCTCCCAGTGCCGCGCAATCGTGGCATTACAGCGCAGAAATGCAAGCGTGGCCCGATGGCTTGACGCCTTGGGCAGGCTCGTTTGAGGATGGGTGATCGAAGGGCCGGCCGCCGGCCCCGCTTCTGGGGAGGATCCGATGACCAACCGCATCAGCCGCCGTACTGCCCTCGGCACGCTTGCCGGTGCCACCGCCGCCGCCGGGTTTGCCCGCCACGCCAGCGCACAGACCCCAACCGAGCTGCGCTTCTGGACTTGGCGCCAAGAAGATCGCACCCAATACGGGGAACTGTTCGGTGCATTCACCCAAGCGAATCCAAACATCCGGATCGCATTTCAGGGTTTTGAAGCGCAGAACTATGGCACCGCGCTGTCGACCGCACTGGCTGCTGGCACTGGCCCCGATGTCATCCACATCCGCGCCTATGGCGGCACAGAACAGTTCGCCCGGGCAGGGTATCTGGAGCCGCTGACGCTCGATAAGGTGCCGGAAATCGTGAACTACAGCCCGGTGGCCCTATCCTCCGTCTCGATGCGGTCGGACAAGCAGGTCTACGCCGTGCCGTTCGCGTCGCAGACGCTCGGCCTGTTCGTCAACCGCGACATCCTCGCGCGCCATTCGGTCGCGGTGCCGACGAACTGGGATGACTTCCTGGCCGCGTGCAAAACCCTGAAAGACCGCGGTGTCATCCCGCTCGCCAACGGCCTCAACACGGCGTGGATGGTCGAGGTGTTCACCTCGGTCTTCACCCTGCCGCATTACGGCCTCGCGTTCCAAAACGACTTGGTCAGCGGCAAGGCGACGTTTGAAGATCCGCGCTACATCGCGGCCCTTGAGAAGTTGTTGGCACTGCGCGAGTTCATGCCGCCCGGCTTCTCCGGCATCGACTATCCGACCATGCAGCAATTGTTCTTGTCCGGCCGCGCTGCGATGTTTGCGGGCGGCTCCTTCGAGATCGCAAACTTCCGCCGCCAGATGCCGAACTTGCCGATGGACTTCCACGCCCCGCCGGCCGCAGCGGCGGGTGGTCCGCAGCTCGTCTCGCTGTTCTACGATGGCGGCTACGCGGTCAATGCCAAGACCGACAAGAAGGATGCGGCACTGCGCCTGATCCGCTACTTGTCGACACCAGGGTTCGGTAACAACTTCTCCCGCCTGCTCGGCAACATCTCGCCGATCCGCGGGGTCCAGATCGAAGACCCGATGCTGGCGAATGTGGCGCGGCTGAACGCCGTGGCGGGCGACTACATGATGGCGGTGCACTTCCGCTATCAGGACCCGACCGGGTCGACCCTGCTGCAAGCCGGTGTCCAGCGCTTGATGGCCGGCCAACAGACCGCGGCCCAGCTCGCGGGCGACATCACCCGCGGGATCGCGACCTACCACGCGCCGTTCCGCCGCGGATGAGTACCCTCTCCCCCTGCTCCTTTGGTGCCCCTCCCCCCGCAAGCGGGGGG
>JAAFHH010000415.1 GCA_013297545.1 Alphaproteobacteria bacterium | reverse complement strand
CATGACGATCCCGGCGGCGTATGGTGGTGCGGGTCACTCCTTCCTGGACGCGTCGCTCGTCGTTGAAGAAATTGCCAAGGCCTGCACCGTCAGTGCCCGGATCGTGGTGGAGGCGAACATGGGGGCGATTTCCACCGTGATGGCGTTCGGCACCGAGGCGCAAAAGCGGCTGGCGGCCGAACTGGTGCTCGCCGGCGACAAGCCCGCGATCTGCATCACCGAACCGGACGCTGGCAGTGACGCCACCGCCATGACCACCCGGGCGGACCGACGCGGCGATGTCTATGTCCTCAACGGCCGCAAACACTGGATCACCGGTGCCGGCGTGTCGCGCCTGCACCTGATCTTCGCCCGCGTGTTCGACGAGATGGGGGCGGAGCTCGGGCTTGGCGGGTTCCTCGCCGTGCGCGACGCGCACCCAGGCTTGCGGATGGTCCGGCGCGAACCGACCATGGGTCTGCGCGGTATGCCGGAAGGCGAACTGGTGTTTGAAGATCTGGAAGTGCCGGCTGCGATGGCGGTGGTGCCGCCATCCGGCTTTCGGCGCGGCTTTGCGGACTTGATCAACGCCTACAACAGCCAACGCGTCGGGGCGGGCACTGTCGCGACCGGGATTGCCGGCGGTGCTTTTGACTTGGCCGTCGCATGGTCGAAGCAGCGCCACCAGTTCGGGCGCCCGATCGCGGAATTCCAAGGCCTGCAGTGGATGCTGGCCGACATGCAAACCCGCCTGACCGCTTCACGCTTGCTGCTGCGCAGTGCTGCGCGCTCGCGCGGTCCCAGTGGGCTGTTCCCCGATCCGATGTTGGCCGCACAAGCCAAGCTCTACGCATCGGAAGCGGCGATCGAGGTGGTGAACGCAGCCCAGCAGATGTTCGGCGCGCGGGGCTATTCCCGCGATCTGCCGCTGGAGCGCATGGCGCGCGACGTCCGCATGTTCACGATCGGCGGTGGCACGGCGCAAGTGCTGCGCACGCTGGTTGCCTCGGGTGTGCTGCAACAGCGCCTCCCGCAGACGCGCACCGGCTATCACGACGCGGCCTCAAGCCGTCTGACGCAACAGGAGACCTGCCCATGACCCGTGCTGCTGACATCTTGGCTCAGCGCCTCTTTGAGGCGGGATGCCGCTACGCCTTCGGCATGCCCGGCGGTGAAGTGCTGACCCTGGTCGATGCGCTGGTCGCCGTCGGCATCCGGTTCGTGCTGTGCAAGCACGAGAACGCCGCCGGCTTCATGGCGGAGGGCACCTACCACCGCACCGGCGCGCCCGGCATCCTGGTCGCAACCGTCGGGCCCGGGGCGGCGAACGGGGTGAACGTGGTGGCGAACGCCCTGCAAGACCGTGTGCCCTTGATCGTGCTGACGGGCTGCGTCGATGCCGACGAAGCGCTGACCTACACGCACCAAGTGATGGACCAGCGGGCCCTCTTCGGCTCGGTCACCAAGGCGACTTTCACGCTAACGGCCAATGGTGCTGATGTGATCGCGGACAAAGCCGTCGCCATCGCGATGGGCGATCGTCCGGGGCCAGTGCACATCGATGTGCCGATTGCCGTCGCCGATGCGATGCCGAACGCGCTGATCCATTCCCGCCATCGCCCGGCCGCCAAGGTCGCCCCGGCACCGGGCGACGCGCTGACGATGGCACGGGGCTGGCTCGCAGCGGCCGAGCGCCCGGTGATCGTCGCTGGGCTCGACGTCATGAACCATGGCGCCAGCGCCGTGCTGCAAGAGTTTGCCGAACAGTTCGCCGTGCCCGTGATCACCACCTACAAGGCGAAGGGGGTGATCCCGGAAGATCACCCGCTCGCCCTTGGTGCCGCCGGTCTCTCGCCGCTCGCCGACAGTATTCTGCTGCCGTTTCTGCGGGAGGCGGATTTGGTGCTGGCGGTTGGCTACGATCCAATCGAGATGCGCATCGGTTGGCGCGACGCCTGGACGCCCGCGTCGCAACACAGCATCGAGTTCGCAGCCGAACCGAACCGCCACTACATGCACCATTCCGCTGTGAGTTTTGTCTGCGATGTCGGGGCGGGTCTGCAGGCCCTCGGCGACGGGGTCACACCCCGCACGACCTGGGCGGATACCCGGGCAGCAGCGGTGCGCCAAGCGCACAAGACCGCCTTTGCTGGCGATCAGACCTGGGGACCGGCAGCGGTGGTGGACACCGTCCGGCGCACGGTGCCGAGACACACCGTCGTGACGGTCGACTCCGGGGCGCACCGGATTTTGCTCAGCCAAGCCTGGGAAGCCTATTCCCCACGCAGCGTGCTGCAGTCGAGCGGCCTGTGCACGATGGGCTGTGCACTGCCGCTGGCGATGGGCGCGCAGCTCGCGTCGCCGGACTGTCCCGTGGTCGCGTTTTCGGGCGATGCGGGCTTGCTGATGGTGCTGGGTGAGCTCTCCACCCTCGCCGAACTGGCGCTGCCGGTGATCGTCGTCGTATTCGTTGATGCCAGCCTGACACTGATTGAAATGAAGCAGCGCGGCCGACAATTGCCGAACATGGCGGTCGATTTCGGCCGGTTTGACTTCGCCGCGATTGCGCGCGCGATCGGTGGTGCGGGCGAAACGGTGAGCGACGCGGTCGCCCTCAAAGCCGCGATTGCCCGCGGCCTCGCCCGGCGCGATCAGTTCACCCTCATCGGTGCGGCGATCGATCGCCGGGCCTATGATGGGCGGATTTGACGGTTGGGTCGATTGCTGCGGCGAGGGCTGGGGGCAAGCCAACAGCCGCAATGTGCGGGGTGGTGAGCGGTCAGGAGCTCAGTGCCTGGCCGCGCGCCTCATAGCTTTTCTGGATCGACATCATGGTGGCGCCGGCCGTAACCGTCGGTGAGTGCGGCACCGGTGGGCGGTTGCGGGTTCAAGTGGCGCAAGAACGGCGCAGCCTGTGGCCACAGCCCGACCGTGATGCGGTACTGGAAGCTGAGCCAGGTGTCAGTCCAGCTCGCCACCAACTGCAGCGACCCTTGCATCGTATTCAGTTGCGCCTGCACCATCTCCTGCATCAACTCCCCCATCACCTGCGGGGCGTCGGTGGGTTGGCGTCTCCAACGGTCGTCCATGGCGGCCTCCTTCGTTGAACCAGCACTCTAGCGCAGCCGGAGCGACCACGCTTTGATCGAACGCAAACTACCATGGACGATGACGGTGGAGCAGCGGTGATGGATGCCCGTACCCTCGACCGCGGCCTGATCGCCCTGCTCGGCCTGATTGGCCTCGCCACTGCAGCGCTGGTGCTGCGCCCGGCCGAAGTGGTGTTCCACACGCCGCTGACGGAGGATGCGTTCTACGCGCTTGCGGTTGCCCGCAACATCGCAGCCGGTGTCGGCATCACCATCGATGGGGTGACACCGACCAACGGCTTCCAGCCATTGTTCACGTTTCTGCAAGCCGCCGGCTACTGGCTGGCCGGCGGGTCTGAGACGCTGTCGGCCCGGTTGGTGACCGCGCTCGCCTGGCTGGTCTATGCGGCGACCGCCTGGATGGTTGGCCTGATCGCCCGCGATGCTGCCCCTGGCTTGGATGAGGAACGCACCCGCCGCGGCTTGATTGCGGCCCTGCTCTATAGTGGCGGGCTGCTGAGCTTCATGCACCACTTCAATGGCCTGGAGACCGGCCTGGTCGTGCTGCTCTACGCCGTGCTCTGGCGGCTGCATCAGGTTGGCCTCGACCAG
>JAAFHH010000414.1 GCA_013297545.1 Alphaproteobacteria bacterium | reverse complement strand
TTCCAGACGGGTGCGGTTTGCCGCAGTGACTTCAATGGTGACGCCGGTTCGCATACCCGAGACTCGCACCCAACGGCTCGCCGAGGGAATCCCAATTCGGACTCGGGTGTTAGATTTTTACCACTAGGACCGACCCGCAGGTGCTAGAGCTGGAAGATCGCCAGCAGCGCCACCAATATCGCGGTCACGACGGTCAGCCACGCGGCCCCGTTCATCACGCCCGAGAACATCTTCTCGCGCTCTTTCAGGTTTACGCCCTGGACGTCCATCGGTGCCTCCATCGTTTAAACGCGGCGCAAAGATGCTGCGTCCGCTGGCCAAGGGCAAGAGGGTCAGGCGAGGAACACCGATGCCGCGGCGGCTGCTTCGGCGTCGTGGTAGTGCACCTGCTCGCCCGCAATCGTGATCCGGCCGCTGGCGACCAGGGCGACGGCGCGGGGCAGGGCGATGTGCTCGGCCGTGAGGATCCGCGCGGCGAGGGTCGCCTCGGTATCGTCCGGACGCACCGGTACCGCCGCCTGGACCAGGATTGGGCCGGCATCCATCTCCGCGCGCACCATGTGCACGGTGCAGCCAGCGATCCGCACGCCTGCGGCCACGGCTTGTGCTGGCCCATCGGTGCCCTTGAACGATGGCAGCAGGGACGGGTGGATGTTGATCAGCCGATCCCGCCACGCCGCCACAAAACCCGGCGTCAACAGCCGCATAAACCCGGCGAGGCAGACGAGGTCGACGCCAGCACTGCGCAAGGCCGCGTCCAGCGCGGCATCGAAGCTCGCCCGGTCCGCATGATCCTGGTGGCGGATCACCAGGGTCGGCAGGCCAGCAGCGGCGGCGAGCTGCAGGCCACCCGCATCCGCGCGGTTGGCGATCACGAGTGCGATGCGGGCTGGATAGTCCGGCGCTTCGCTCGCGGTGATCAGGGCTTGCAGGTTGCTGCCACGGCCGGAAATCAAGACGCCAAGTGCCCGCAACGCAAACTCTCCCGAAGCTGAGGGAACTGAGGTAGAACCGGCGGCAACGGTATCGATCCGAGGGCAGGCTGGCTATGCGGTTCTATGGGGTTTTGGCAGCAGTGCTGCTGATCATTGGCGTGGCACCGGTGCGCGCAGACGTGTTCGCGGTCGCCGGTGTGGCAGCCGAGGGCACGGCGCAGACGGCCGCACAAGCGCGCGATCCGGCCGTGCTCGACGCCCAGCGCCGCGCGCTGCGCACCCTGCTCGAACGCTTGACCGCACCAGGCGATCACGCGCGCCTGCCGCGGGTCGACGACCGGCGCTTGGCGACCTTGGTGCAGAGTGTCCAAATCCAAACCGAACAGAGTGCCGCCCAGCGCTGGTCCGGCCAGATCGCGGTGCGCTTTGCCCCCGACGCCGTGCGCGGCTTGCTGCGCGACGCCGGCATCGCCTTCACTGAGACGACAGCACGCCCGCACGTGGTGCTGCCGATCATCCGCACCCAAGCTGGCCCGACCTTGTGGGAGGCGGACAATCCGTGGCGGGACGCGCTGCGGCTGGTCGCCGGGGCGGGCTTGGTACCACTTCTTCTGCCGCGCGGCGACGAGGCCGACCGGGCGACCACGGCCGAGCGGGCAGCGGCCGGTACGGTCGAGCCGACTTTGGGCGAACGCTACCGGGCGCGCGTGCTGATCGCCCAAGCCACTGGCGGCCCGCAGGCGGTGCTGGTTGCCGCCTGGGTCGCAGGCGAGCCGGGGGAGCGGATCGAATTCCGCGTCGATGGTGGTGACGCCTTCCGCCGCGCGGCCGACGAACTGACCCAGCGCTTGGACGCCCGGTGGAAGTCTGTGTCCTTAACGCCGAATACCGGATCGCCAGGCGCGCTGCTGGTCAAGCTGGCGATCACCAGCTTGAATGAGTGGGTGCAAGTGCGCGCAGCGCTCAGCGACATCGCACTGATCAAAACCGCCACCCCGCGCTTGCTGTCGCGCAGTGCGGTGATCGTGGAGATTGATCACACTGGCGGTATCCCGCAGCTGCAGGCAGCCCTTGCCGAACGCGACCTTGGCCTGGCCGAAAGCGAGGGCGAATGGGTTTTGAGCCGAGGTCGCCCCGTGCGGTGACCAGCCCCCGCCCATCGCTCGGCCGGCGGCTGATCCGGCTGACGCCAAACGCGCTGACGGCGCTGCGGCTCGGCTTGGTGCCGGTTGCGATTGAGGCGGTGTTGAGCGGGGCCTATACGACTGCGTTTGTCGTGTTCCTGATCGCCGGTCTGACCGACGCGCTGGACGGCACGATTGCGCGCTTGGCGGATGCGCGCACGCGCCTTGGGGCGTTCCTCGACCCGGTCGCGGACAAGGCATTGCTCCTCGGGGTTGGCTGCGCGCTTGCCGTGATGGACCGGGTGGAACTGTGGCTGGTGATCCCGATGGTGGTGCGTGACGCGATGATCGTCGGCTTCGTCGCGGTGGATCAGCTGCGCCACCAGCCGCGGCCGGTCGCACCAATCTTCATATCTAAGATTAATACAACAGCGCAAATCATTGCAATTGCTTCTGTAATTGGCGTTGAAGCTGGATATCTCTGGGCCAGCTTTCCCGTCGTCACGGTGCAGGTTCTGGCGTTGGCAACAACCTTGGCAAGCGGCGGTGCCTATGCGATCACCGCGTTGAAGCGCCCAATGGCGCGGAGGCAATGATGGCAACGATTCCGTGGCGCACGGTGTTTTGGATTCTGCTGATCACGCTCAGCATCGCAGCGCTCTGGCGCTTGAGCGATATTCTGCTGCCGTTTGTGGCGGGTGCCGCGATGGCTTACCTGTTGAATCCGCTGGTGATCCGGCTGGCACGCTGGGGAGTGCCGCGCGGTGTCGGTGCCGTGCTGCTGATCTTGCTGTTTTTCGCCGTGATCGCGTTGTTCTTCGTGTTGTTCGTGCCGCTCGTGCAAGAACAAGTGTCCACTTTGATCACCCGTCTGCCGGCCTGGACGGCCGCGTTGCGCGCCCGCGTCGAAGCGTTGCTGAACATGTTGGACCAGTCCTACGGCTGGACTGCAGCCGGTCTGCCGGAAATTGGCCTGCCGAACGCCGATCAAGCGCGCCAAGCGCTCAATGTCTTGATCAGCGTGATCTCCCAGGTGCTGACCGGCGGTCTGGTGGTGGTAAACCTCTTGTCCTTGATGTTCATCACGCCTGTGGTTGCGTTCTATTTCCTGCGCGATTGGAACGAGCTGGTCGCGCGCATCGATGGCTGGTTGCCGCGTCAATCGGCCGGTGTGATCCGCTTGCAGGTGCGCGAGATCGACCGCACGCTCGCGGGCTACATCCGCGGTCAGGCGACCTTGTGCTTGGTGCTCGCGGTGTTCTACGCCGCCGGTCTTGGCTTGGTTGGGCTGGAGTTCGGCTTGACCGTCGGGGTGGTCACCGGCGTGCTGTCGTTTATCCCCTATGTCGGGGCGCTGGTTGGCGGCGTGATGGCGATCGGCCTTGCGTTTTTGCAGTTCGACACCTGGACGTCGATCGCCTTGGTGGCGCTGGTGTTCTTTGCCGGCCAGACGATCGAAGGGTATCTCTTGCAACCGATCTTGGTCGGCGACCGGGTCGGCCTGCACCCGGTCTGGGTGATCTTTGCCCTGCTCGCTGGCGGCGCGCTGTTCGGCTTTCTTGGCGTGTTGCTGGCGATTCCAGTCGCCGCAGTGGCGGGCGTGCTGATCCGGTTTGCGATTGATCGC
>JAAFHH010000413.1 GCA_013297545.1 Alphaproteobacteria bacterium | reverse complement strand
CGCGGCTATGCCTGGTTCGACACCGGCACCCACGAAAGCCTGCTGGAAGCCGGCGAGTTCGTGCGCACGATCGAAAAGCGCCAGGGCCTCAAGATCGCGTGCCTGGAAGAAATTGCCTTCCACAAGGGCCACATCGACGCCAAGCGCTTGGAGCAATTGGCCGCTCCCTTGGCGAAGAACGACTACGGCCGCTACCTGCTGCGTCTTGCCCGCGACGCGTGAGGCCACCCGTGATCCCCCGCCCCACGACGGTTCTGCTGCCGGCTGAGCACTGGCCCGTGCTCAACCTGGGCGAACTGTGGCGGCACCGGGACTTGTTGTGGATGCTGACCTGGCGCGGCATCCATGTGCGCTACAAGCAATCGGTGATTGGCGCCGGCTGGGCGATCCTGCAGCCGCTCGGCCTGATGGTGGTGTTTAGTGTGTTCTTCGGGCTGATCGTGAAGATCCCGTCCGACGGCATTGCCTATCCGCTGTTCGTCTACACAGCACTCACGCTCTGGCAGTTCATGGCGCGCGCGGTGCAGGAAGGGGCGGGGGCGGTGGCGCTGAACCCGCACCTGGTGTCAAAAATCTACTTTCCCCGGTGGTACCTGCCGCTGGCGGCAATCCTGGCAGCCGCTGTCGACTTGGCCGCGAGTTTCCTCGCACTCGCGGTGATGCTGCTGATCTACGGCGTGCTGCCCGGCCCTGGGATTATCGTGCTGCCGCTGGTGTTCGTGCTGATGCTCGCCACCGCGATCGGCTGCTGCGGGTTCTTGGCCGCGATGTGGGCGATCTACCGCGATGTGGCGCATGTGCTGCCGTTCCTGCTGCAGATCTGGATGTTCTGCACGCCGGTGATTTATCCCACCTCCCTGGTGCCGGAGGCCTGGCACTGGGTCTACGCCCTCAACCCCATGGTCACCGCCGTCGACGCGCTCCGCTGGGCGCTGCTCGGCGGCATTCCCCCCTCGGCCGCGATGGTCGCCTCCTCGACCACCGTCGCCCTCCTCCTCCTCGTCTTCGGCTACCGCTGGTTCCGCAAGCGCGAGGGGGTGATGCCGGATGTGGTGTGAGGGGTGATCACCGCCACCAACCTCTCCAAAGCGTTCCGCACCGGCACCATCGGCTATGGTGCCACGCTCTATTCACGCCTCGGCAGCCTGCTCGGCGGGGCGCCGGCGGATGATGGCAAGCGGCTGCATTGGGCGTTGAAGGACTTGTCGTTCACCCTCGCCCCCGGCGAGGTGGTGGGCGTGCTCGGCCACAATGGCTCGGGCAAGTCGACCCTCATGAAGCTCTTGGCCCGCATCACCCCACCGACCGAAGGGCGGATCGAGATACAGGGGCGGATCGGGGCGCTGATCGAGATCGGCATGGGCTTCCACCCGGAGCTGACGGGGCGGGAGAACATTCAGTTCTCCGGCGTGTTGCTCGGCATGTCGAAGGCAGAGATCGCGGCGGCCACGCCGGAGATCATCGCGTTCGCGGACATCGGCGCGTACTTGGACGAACCGGTGAAGCGCTATTCGTCGGGCATGTTCATGCGCCTGGCGTTCGCCGTCTCCGCCCACATGGATGCCGAAATCCTGCTGATCGACGAGGTGCTCGCCGTCGGTGATGCCGGCTTCCAGGCCAAGTGCTTGGAGCGCTTGCGCTGGTTGACCGCGAGCGGCGGGCGTTCGGTGTTGTTCGTCAGCCACGACATGGGCGCGGTCGAAGCGCTCTGCCACCGCGCCATGGTGCTGGACCACGGCCAAAAAGTGTTTGAGGGCGACACGGCCGGCGCCATCGCCGAATACCGCGCGCGCCAGGGCCTGGCATGACCCTGCCCCGCTTTACCGCGCCGGAGACGCTGCCGAGGGCGTTCCAGGAACCCGCCGGCTGGCGCTGGCAGCCTGCCACCATGGATGACGGCGCGGTCTTGCGCATCGGCACCCTGCCCGTGGCGGCCGCGCGCACCGTGCTGCTGCTGCCGGGGTTCAGCGAATTCGGCGAGAAGTACTTTGATACCGCGTCCTGGCTCGCCGGGCTCGGCTATCAACCCTGGACGATCGACTGGCGCGGCCAGGGCGGCTCAACCCGGCCTGCTCGTAACCCGGAAGCCCTGCAGAGCACCGGCTTCGATCGCCACACGGCGGACGTTGCCGCCGTGATCGACCGAGTGATCGGATCCGAGCGCCCACTCGCGCTGATCGGCCATTCCATGGGCGGGCACTTGACCTTGCGGTTCTTGGCCGAACACAGCACCCGCGTCGACCGCGCCGTGCTGTCCGCGCCGATGCTGGGCGTGCAGACCGGGGCGATCCCGCTGCCGATCGCCCGCACGATCGCGATGGGCCACACGGTTGCAGGCTTCGGGCGAGAGTTCGTCTGGGGCTTCGGCCCCTGGCAGGACAAGGCGAAACGCCGCGAGGCGACCACGCGCGATGCCACCCAAGCCGACGTCCACGCCGCCTGGTTCCGCACGAACCCCGGCATGCGGATCGGCGGACCATCCTGGTCGTGGCTCTCGGCTGCTCTCGAGAGCTGCGCCTGGCTCGCCCGTCCCGCCACCCTGCGCAGTGTCACCACGCCGCTCTTGGTCGGCAGTGCGGGGGACGAGCGCTTCGTCTGTCCAGCTGCGATCACAGCGGCCCTGCAGCACTTACCCCGCGCGCGCCACCATCATTTCGCAGACGCCCGCCACGAGCTGTTCTTGGAACTGGCACCGGTGAAAGACAGCTGGCGCGGCCATGTCGCGGCGTTTCTGGCGGGCTAAACCGCGAGCTGGTAGCTCTGATTGCAGAACTCGCACGTGACTTCGATCTTGCCATCGACCGCGAGGTGCTCGCGGTCCTCCTGCGGCAGGGATGCCAGCATGCCGCTCACCCGGTCGAGCGAGCAGCGGCAGCGCGCGATCAAGTCGCGCGCTGTGTAGACCCGCACGCCGTCTTCGTGGAACAGCCGGAACAACACCTCGTTCGCGGCGAGCGAGGGGTCGACCAGCTCGGTTTCCGTCGCCGTGCCGAGCAGGAGGAGGGCGCGTCGCCAGCCATCTTCGGCGTCTTCCGCCGTGACGATGATCTCCCCGCCCTCGTCCGGCAGGCGGTTCAGCATGATGCCGCCGGCGCGCCAGACCCCGCCCACCTGGTGGGCCGCCAGGCTGATGCCGGCACCAATCTGTTCGGACTGCTGGAAATAATGGTGCACGCATTCCCCCAGCGTGCCGCCTTCCAGTGCCACGATGCCCTGGTAGCGTTCGGTGTCCGGCCCCTGGTCGACGGTGAAGGCGAGGTAGCCAGCACCCAACAGCCGCGGCACGTCGGCCTTCACGGGGCCAGCCTCGGCGGCGGCCACCCTGTCCGCATCGAACTGGGCGTAGCCGCGCAGGTGACCAGTCGAAGTGACATCCGCCACCATCAACCCGATCGGCCCGTCGCCGCGGGTTTGCAGGGTGAACACGCCGTCGTACTTCAGCGCCCCCGCCAGCAGGCAGGCCAGCGCCAAGGTCTGGCCTAGCATGCGTGCGACCGCGGGCGGATAATC
This sequence comes from Alphaproteobacteria bacterium, assembly GCA_013297545.1. Lineage (GTDB taxonomy): Bacteria > Pseudomonadota > Alphaproteobacteria > Elsterales > Elsteraceae > RDXE01. The sequence continues at coordinate 176 of JAAFHH010000413.1, read as the reverse complement.
GTGGCGGGTCAGGATCTCATCCACCGCCGGCCCCAGGCGCACCAAGCGGCCGCGCACGGCTTGGCGGTCGACCTGAAACGGCAGCAGGCGGTCATCGCCGTCAACCACAAGGCTCGCCCTCACAACCGTCCCTCCGAGATCCCCTCCCCCCGGCTTACGGGGGGGGGGGCGATACT
>JAAFHH010000412.1 GCA_013297545.1 Alphaproteobacteria bacterium | reverse complement strand
CGCTACGGCCAAGCGATCGTCGCGATGCTGGGCGAGTTGTGGCGGGGCGAAGCCGTCGCCCCCCTGTTGCTGCCGTTCGATCTGGTCGAGCGCTGAGCTAGACGAACGGCCGGCCGGCAATCGCCTGGAAGAACGTCGCGGCGGTGATCGCAGTCCCGGCTGCTGCCCCCAGCCAAATGATCAGCCGGTGCGGTGCCGCCGGCACCAGCCGCATCGTCACCAACGCCAGCAGCGGCAATGCCTGCATCATGTGCAGGCCGAAGAAATGGGCCACGCGCAGATCCCCGCCGGTGCGCGACCAGCCGACGATCGGCAGGCCGCCCGCATCGCTCGGCACGCCACCAACCCAGTGGTTCGGCTGGCCGCCCAGATAAAACCCGGTAACCAGGCCCAGCACGCCGCCGATCACCAGGCCAAGCCCAACGGCGAGGGTGAGCGGATCCGCCGCCCCGCGGCGCAAGATCATGATCCCAAAGCCAGCGGGGATCAGCACCAAGAAGGTCGCAGCGATTCCCATGATCGTGTAGGCGAGCCGCGTCCACGGGGTCGAGAGGTTGTAGTGGGACATCTGACCAAGGGATGCTTGGATCGTGATGTAAGCAATCTCCGCCACCCCGGCTGCGATCAGCAGCCACACTGCTGCCGCCACAAGACGATGCTGGCGGTTCGGCAGGCAGGTGAGCGCCAGCGCCACGGTGAGCGCATGGAGCGCCAGCGAGGCCTGGAACTTCAACGGCTTCACCCAGACCGAGACGCCCTGCAAGGTGCGCTCATCGATCAGGAACGCAAGCCCCGTCGGCACCATCAGTGCTACCGCCACCAGGCCCCACAGGGTGAGGCCCGCATGCCCGCAACGGGCTGCGGCGATCAGCCCGCTCATGCCGCCGCGGCAGCGCGCTTGGCGAGGGGGCGTTCGTCGATTGGGATGTGCACGACAGCCGCGAACAAACCGAGTGCGACCGACAGCCACCACGTGGTGTCGTAGCTGCCGGTCATCTCATAAAGCCGGCCCCCAACCGTCAGGCCGATGAACGCACCGACCTGATGGCTGAAGAACACGATGCCGAACAGCGTGCTCATGTAGCGCGCCCCGTAGATCTGCGCGACCAAGCCGGAGGTTGGCGGCACGGTCGACAGCCACAGCAGGCCCAGCACAGAGGCGAACACGATCACACTGATCGTGCTCGGGCCAACCAGCACGAACACCGCGAACACCAGGGCGCGCAAGCCGTAGATCCAGGCCAGGATCCCGCGTTTGGAGCGGGTGCCGCCCATCACGCCCGCCGTGTAGGACCCGATGATGTTGAAGCCGCCGATCAGGGCCAGTGCGGCCGCCGCGAGCCACAGCGGCAGGCCGGCGTCTTTGATGTAGGACGGCAAGTGGACCTGCACGAAGGCGACGTGGAAGCCGCAGACAAAGAACCCAGCCAGCAGCAAGCGATAGGATTTATCCGCCCACGCTTCCGCCAGCGCTGCCTTCAAGCTGGTCGGCCCGACGGCTGGTGCGGGCGCCGATTGCGTCGTCGGCGCCACGATCGGCAGCACCAGCGGCAACACCATCAGCAGGGAGACGGCCATTGCCAGCAGCGCGAACTGCCAATCCACCACATCGATCGCGAGTGAGGCGAGCGGTGGCACCAACAGCTGCCCCATGGAATTGGCCGCCGTCATCATGCCGAACACCCAAGACCGCCGCTCCGGCGGTACCAGCTTGCCAAGCCCGGCCATGATGATCGCAAACGACCCGGCACCCACGCCAATGCCGGTCAACACACCCGCGGTCAGGTGCAGCACCAGCACCGACGAGCCGAAGATCATCAGCGCCGTGCCAAGCGCATAGACCAAGATCCCGGCGATCACCACCCGGCGCATGCCATAGCGATCGGCGAAGGCACCCGCGACCGGCTGGACCGCGCCAAACAACAGATTCGAAATCGCCATCGCGTCGGAGAACACGTCGCGGCCCCAGCCGAACTGCGTGCTCATCGGCGTCAAGAACAACCCGAAGGAGGCGCGCACGCCGAAGGTGACCAACGAGACAATCGCCCCGCAGGCGATCAGCAGGGCAACGCCACGCGGCAGCGCCGAGGCGGATGGGGGGGCGGTCATCAACGGCTCCTGCGCGGGGGAAGTGCGAAGAGGGTCTAAACCAAGCGGCAGCCCGTCAACCCAACCGGACGCGCGGCTGCTATGCGCGCGGGATCTGCCGCATAGCTGACGAAGGCGAGGTTCGAGCCACTCGCCCACTTGGTCTGCGGTGGTGTGTGGGTCACGCGCACGAACGCGCGGCCGGCGTAGAACTGCCGCGCTGCAGCCAAACACTCAGCCGCGGCAGCACTGCCACGACTTTAGATTGTAGCGATGCTTTGAGGTGTTGGCTCACCTTTGCGCAGCCTTGACTGAACTCGTCCGGAAACTGCCGGCGTGATTGCACGACTAGCTCCAGATCTTCCTGCTAGCCTTGTTCCCAGCCCTCTCGCTCCGGCTCCTGGCGGTGTGGTGACCGCTCCGTTTCGCGTATGAGGACGGGTGCGCGCTAAACACTTTGTTGTGTCAAGCATCAGTTTCACCGCTGACATACACTTTAAGGCGTATTGAGTGCCAGCCCACCTTGCCTTAGAAGGGTCAGCGGGCGCGACGCGGCGGCAGTATTGACTGCTGCCAACCTCACTGGGAGAGTGCGATGAGCGGTTGGACCTACACGTTTGGCGATGGTGATTTGGTTCTCAATGCTACAATGGGGAACGATACGGTTACGGCGGGCATCGCCACCAACACTGTCTTGCGGCTGCTCGATGGCAATGATGTCGTCTCGATCCAGGGCGGCTTTGGCGTGATCAAGGGTGGCTACGGCTCCGAGACCATCTACATTGGTGGCGGCACTTGGACCGTCGATACCGAAGATGGCTGGTTTAATAGCGACATCGTTACGATCGGCGATGGCGCCATGCGTACGGTTCACCTGGGCCAGGGCTTGGATAGCCTGACCCTTGGCGTCGGCGGGTACGCCGTCACGACGGGCTCGGACGGCCGGTTTACGCGCGATACGATCTACGCTGCCGGTGGAACTGGTACGATGTCTCTGGAAGGTGCCGCGGATGTGATCCTTGGCGGCGGCTTTGCTACCATCACCACGAACCAGGACCTGTGGGTGGATGCCTCGGCCGGTATCCTCAACTTGAAGACCACGGCCACCTCGGCGGTCGCGCAAGGGGGTGCAGGCTCGGACACCGTCACCGCCAGCTTTGGCATCTACGGCTTCTACCTCGGTGGCGGGGACAATCTGGTGTCAATCTGGGGCGGCGCAATGAGCAACGTCGCCGGCGGTGCTGGCAACGACAGCGTGACCAGCGGTGCGGCTGTCGGCGGCTACTATCTCGGTGATGGCAACAATGTGCTGACCACCAAGGTTGGTGCCGACTACGTCATCCTGGGCAGTGGCAACGACACCTACACGACACACAGCAACATTGGGGGTGACGTGCAGCTGGGTGATGGCAACAACGTGGTTGTTGCCAACCAAGCCGGCAGCAGCGTCTGGGTGTCCGGCAACGGCAACGACAGCTTTACGTTCGACATCGTCACTGGCTGGCTCTCGGTTCAGACTGGAGCCGGCGATGACACGGTGGCGTTTACCACTTTTGGAGGCTCACCGTCGGTCAATGTCGGCAGCGGCAACAACCGGGTGAG
>JAAFHH010000411.1 GCA_013297545.1 Alphaproteobacteria bacterium | reverse complement strand
CGGTGTGACCCAGACCCAGAGGGCCGGCAGCAAGGAGAGCGGGGTGAGGTAGAGCACCATGTTCACGACAATCGCCTCGGGCGGCTCCGTGCGCGACAGGGTTTTGACCAGCAGCGTGGTCCCCGCCGACGTCGCAGCCGACACCAGCACGATGACCGCGACCCAGCTAAAACTATCCGCCCCCGGGCGTACGACGATCAACACGCCGACGAACCCCATGATAGTGGCCCCCCACCGGCGCAGGCGCACGTCTTCTTTCAGAATCAGGGCGGCCCCAATGGTCGCGAACAAGGGGCCGGTGAAGGACAATGCGGTTGCGTCTGCCAGCGGCAGCACGATCACGCCATAGAAACTGCCGAGCATGCCAACCAGGCCCAACAGCGAGCGGGACAAGTAAAGTCGATGCTGCTTGCCGCCAACCGCGGCCTGCCAGTGGCTGATCAACCACGGCAGCATCCACAAGACCGCAAACGCATTGCGGAAGAACGCGATCTGGAACGCGTGCAGCTCGGCCGAGAGCAGGCGGATGAACACACTCATGGAGGAAAAGAACACCCCACCCAGCGCCATCCAGGCAGCCGCCCGTAAAGGGGCAGGCAGAGCGTGGAAGCGGGCGGCGGCGGAGGCGAACATGCGCTCGGGATCACTCGAGTGGCCGCGATGCTGCGGCCCGACCGCTATGAAACCACCGCGCCCGGCCGCACGAAACAGAATTCGCGAGCGCCCTTGTGCGCCCATGGCGTATTCAATCCGCATTGACAGGTGGGGGGCGGCAGGCATCGGATCGCCCGAGCACGCTGCCCCGGGAGGAACCGATGTCTGAAGCCGCCGTCGAACTCTGGCGCCCCGATCCCGCTCTCGCTGCCGAGACGGCGATGCACCGGTTCATGGTCGCGGCGGGCAAGGCGGATTGGCCGGATTTGCACCGCTGGTCGGTCGACCAGCCGGAAGCCTTCTGGTCGAAGGTCTGGGATTGGTGCGGCGTGATCGGCGATAAGGGGGATGTGCCCTATTTGGTCGATGCAGACCAGATGCCAGGGGCGCGCTTCTTCCCGAACGCCACGCTCAACTTCGCGGAAAACCTGCTGCGCCGGCGGGATGACGGCGACGCCATCGTGTTCTGGGGCGAGGGCAAGGTGAAGCGCCGGATGAGTGCGCGCGCACTCTACGACCTCGTGTCCCAGCTGCAGCAGTATCTGGTCAACGCTGGTGTTGGCGTCGGCGACCGGGTCGCCGGCTACTTGCCGAACATGCCGGAAGCCGTGGCGGCGATGCTGGCGACGGCCTCGATCGGGGCGGTATGGTCGTCCGCCTCGCCCGACTTCGGGGTGCAGGGTGTCGTGGACCGGTTCGGCCAGATTGAACCCAAGGTGCTGTTCTGCGTCGACGGCTACTACTACAACGGCCGGGCGTTCGACAGTTTGGCCAAGGTGTCCGACGTGCTGGCCCAGGTGCCGGCAATCGGCCAGGTTGTCGTGTTCCCCTACGCGGGATCAGACCAACCGCTGCCCGATCGCGCGGAACCCTTGGCCGCGGTGACGGATCGCTTTGTGGCCGCGGAGGTGCGCTACACGCGCCTGCCGTTCCAGCACCCGCTCTACATTCTCTATTCGTCCGGCACCACGGGCGTGCCGAAGTGCATCGTCCATTCGGCCGGCGGCACTTTGCTGCAGCACCTGAAAGAACTGCGCCTGCACGCCGATGTGCGCGATGGTGACCGGGTGTTTTACTTCACCACCTTGGGCTGGATGATGTGGAACTGGGTGGTCTCCTGCCTCGCCTGCAACGCCGTGCTGCTGCAGTTCGATGGCTCGCCGTTCGCGCCCAGTGCTGCTGTGCTGTTCGACTACGCGCAGGCTGAGCGCATGACCCTGTTCGGCACCTCGGCGAAGTATCTGGACGCGGTCGCCAAGGTCGGGCTGGAGCCGGCGAAAACGCACGACCTCTCAAGCGTGCGCCTGATGGCGTCGACCGGCTCGCCGCTCGCACCAGACACCTTCGATTTCGTCTACCGATCGATCAAATCGGACTTGCAGCTCGCCTCGATTTCCGGTGGGACCGACATCGTCTCCTGCTTTGTCTTGGGCAATCCCTTGTTGTCGGTCTGGAAGGGGGAAATCCAGTGCAAGGGCCTCGGCATGAAGGTGGAGGTGTGGGATGACAACGGCAAACCCGTCACCCGCACCAAGGGCGAACTGGTGTGCACCGCCCCCTTCCCCGCCATGCCGGTGATGTTCTGGAATGACCCCCAGGGGGCGAAGTACAAGGCCGCCTACTTCGAACGGTTCCCGGGCGTGTGGTGCCACGGCGACTATGTCGAAGAAACCGCGCATGGCGGCATCGTCATCTACGGCCGGTCGGACGCGACCTTGAACCCCGGTGGTGTTCGCATCGGCACGGCGGAAATCTACCGCCAAGTCGAAGCGCTGCCGGAAATCCTGGAAGCCCTGGTGATCGGCCAGGATTGGGACAATGACGTCCGCGTCGTTCTGTTCGTGCGCCTGCGCGAGGGGGTGGCGCTGGATGACGATCTCACAAAGCGCATCCGCACCCAGATCCGCGACGGCGCCTCACCGCGCCACGTGCCCGCGAAGATCGTCGCGGTCCCGGACATCCCGCGCACCAAATCCGGCAAGATCACCGAACTTGCCGTGCGCGACATCGTGCATGGCCGAGCGGTCAAAAATGTCGAAGCACTCGCCAATCCTGAGTGTTTGGCGCTTTACAAGGACATTGCTGCACTGCAGAACTAGCGACCCCGAGGACCGAAGGGCAGCACCCGCCGCTGGTCAGCGGTTGTTGTGTGCCTGATCCTGGGAGCGCCCTGCCCGATGTCTCTTGCGCCGTTAACGGAAGCGTTGCGTCCCGCCGCCCAAGCTGTGCCGGGATCGATGATCGGCACGATCTTTGAATATGGCCGCGACCGGCCGGATTTGATTCCGCTGTGGTTCGGCGAAAGCGATGTGCCGACGCCGGATTTCATCAAGGACGCGGCCGAGCAAGCGCTCGCCGATGGCTTGACCAAGTACACCGACAAGCGCGGCGTGACCCCGCTGCGCGAAGCCCTGTCGACGTACCTCACCAACCTCTACGGCGTGCCGATCGGCGAAGACCGCATCCGCGCGGCTGCGTCCGGCATGAGCGCGATCATGATCGCCCTGCAGATGCTGGTGGAGCCGGGCAAGAACGTCGTGTTCATCACGCCCTTGTGGCCGAACGCGGCGTCCGCCACCCGCATCCTGGGTGGCGAGGTGCGCGAAGTGGCACTCGATATCAACGAGCACTACGAACACAAGCTCGACGTCGACAAGCTGTTTGCGGCATTCGATGAGAACACGGTTGCCGTGTTCATCGCCTCGCCGTCGAACCCGACGGGCTGGACCTTGCGCGAGACCAAGATGCGCCGGATTCTCGAGGAATGCCGCGCGCGCGGCATCTGGATCCTGGCCGACGAAGTCTACGCGCGCCTGTGCTACGACCGCCACGTCGCCCCCTCGTTCCTCGAGATCGCCGAACCCGAAGACCGGCTGATCGCGATCAACAGCTTTTCCAAGACCTGGTGCATGACTGGTTGGCGCCTCGGCTGGGCCGTGGTCCCCCCCTCGATCGCGCGCACGTTCGAGAAACTGACCGAGTTCAACACGTCGGGTGCCACCACCTTCGTGCAGTGGGCCGGCGTCGCGGCCGTGCAGG
>JAAFHH010000410.1 GCA_013297545.1 Alphaproteobacteria bacterium | reverse complement strand
CGAGCGGTGCTCATGCGGGGCTCCGACTGGGTACGTTGGCATTGTACCACACCCTCAACTCTCCACCAACGCCTCGGCTTTTCTCAGATCGACCGAGACCAGCTGGGAGACGCCGCGTTCCATCATCGTCACCCCGTAGAGCCGGTCCATCCGCGCCATAGTCAGGCGGTGGTGGGTGACGACCAGGAAGCGGGTGCCGGATTGGGTGGCGATTTCCTGCAGCAGGGTGCAGAAGCGGTCGACGTTGGCATCGTCCAGCGGCGCATCCACTTCGTCCAGCACAGAGACTGGCGAGGGGTTGGTCAAGAACACGGCGAAGATCAATGCCAACGCCGTCAACGCCTGCTCGCCGCCGGAGAGCAGCGACAGGGTCTGCAGCTTCTTGCCAGGCGGGCTTGCCAAGATGTCGAGGCCGGCGGCGAACGGGTCTTCGGTGTTGGTGAGTTCGAGGTGGGCGCGCCCACCACCAAACAGGCGCACGAACAGGGCTTCGAAGTGGCCGTTGACCCGCTCAAACGCCGCCAGCAAGCGTTCCCGCCCTTCGCGGGAAAGCTGGGTGATCGCACCCTTCAGCCGGCCGATCGCGGCGACCAGGTCGTCTTGTTCGGCGGTGAGGGCTTCGATCTGGGTGGAGAGCTCGGCGAGTTCGGTCTCCGCACGCAGGTTGACCGGCCCCATGGCGTCGCGCTCACGCGTCAAGCGCTCCAGACGCATCGCGGCGGCGTCGCGGTCTGGTGGGTGATCGGGGTCGATCTCAGCCAAGGCGGCCGTTTCCTCGGGCCGGCATTCCAGCCGCTCGCGGATGCGGGTCGCGACTGCTTCGGCGTCGCGCCGGGCGGTGTCGACGGCGGCTTCGGCGCGGATCAGCTGTTCGCGCGCCTGCGCTAAGGCCGCTTCCGCGGCCCGTTCGGCGCGCGTGGCGTCTGCCAAGGCTGCCTCTGCTGCGGCGAGTGCTTGGGCAGCAGCCGTGCGCCGGGTGCCAGCGGCATCGGCGGCGGCGACCAGGGCCGCGCGCTCGGTTGCCAGCACCGCCGGGCGGGCGGCGAGGGTGGTGGCTTCTGCCTCCGCTGCGTCGCGACGGTGGGTGAGGTCTTCGAGGCGAGCGGCAGCCCCACCGCGTCGGGCCGTCCAGGTCGCCTGATCGGTTGCGATCGCTTGGGCCCGGCGCAGGCGGGCGGCTTGGTCGCGGATCAACCGGTCGAGGTCGCCGCGGATATCCGCCAAGCGGGCGCGTGCCTCGGCGAGGGCGGTGCGTTCTTGCAGCAGGCTCGCCCGCCGTTCGGCCAGATCCGGCAGGGCTGCGAGTTCAGCCGACCGGGCGGCGCGCTCGGCTGCGGCTTCGGCGAGGTCGGCTGCGATCCGCTCGGCCGCGGTTGCCTGTGCGGTCAGGCGGGTTTCCGCTGCCAGTCGGGCGGAGGCGGCGCGCGAGGCCGCATCGCGTGCGCTTGCAAGCGCGGCCGTGAGTGCGCGGTCCTCCTCGCGGGCGGCTTGGTCGGCTGCATCGAGGTCCGTGCGCGCCTGCTTGGCGGCGGCGGCATCGGCTTGGGCGGCCGGCAGTTTGGCGGCGAGGGTCGCGATCTCCTGGGTCAGCGCGTCCAGGCGGTTGCGCTGGCCCAGGCGCACGGTTGCTTGCGTGCTGGTCGCCGATGGGGCGGCGGCCAGCCGCACCAGGCCGTCCCAGCGGTAAAGGTCGCCCGCGCGGGTCACCAGGCACTGGCCGGGGGTGAGGGCTTGCACCATCGCGGCGGTCACGCTGGGCGCGAGGCCAACCTGCGCCAGGCGGCGGGCGAGGGCCGGCGGGGCGGCGACGTGGTGGCTCAGCGCTTCGACACCCGCGGGCAGGGCCGGATCGTGCCCGCCATCGAGCGTATCCCACCGCAGCGGTTCCACCCCGGTGCGGGCGAGGGGGGCGAGCGCATCTTCGCCCAGCGCTGCGGCGAGGGCGGCTTCGAGCCCGGGATCGGCGCGCAGCTGATCGAGAACAGGATCGGCCGCGCGACCGGGCACGGGGGCGAGGGCGGCGGTTAGGCCCTTCGCCTCCGCGTTGAGGCGGGCGCGGTCGGCTTCGAGGGCTTGCAAGGTCGCGAGCGCTTGGCCCTCCGCCGTGATCGCAGCCGGGCGGGCGGCGGCCAGTTGATCGAGCCGTGCCCGCACCGCCGCGATCTTGGCTTCCGCGTCCGCAATCGACTGCGCGTCCTGGCTGGCGTCATGGGCGAGGGCTGGATCGGCTTGCAGGGTGGCGAGGGTAGCGGCGGCCCGTGCGGCTTCGGCGCGCAGGCGGGTCTCCCGTTCGGTTGCGACCGCCCCCGCGCGTTCCAAGTTCTGGCGGCGGACTTCTTCGCCGGCGACACTCTGGGTGAGGGCTTGAACCGCCGCGTCCGCTGCCTCTGCTGCTGCCCGTGCGGCCTCGACGCGCCCGGTCAGGTCCTGCCGGCGCGGTGCTTCGAGCACCTCTTGGCGGTCGAGGTTGGCGGCTTCTTCGGCCAAACGCAGACCAGCGGCGGCGGCGTCGCCCTCCAGCGCCCGTTCGCGCTCCAAGTCGCGCGCGAGGTCCGCGCGCGATGCTGCCACCTCCCGGGTACGGGTGGTGATACGCTGGGCTTCGCTGTCACACTCCGCAATCGCAAGCGTCAGGCGCTGGACTTCAGCGGAGGCTGCCACTTCAGCGTGGCGGAGGGCTGGCAGATCGCTCGCGCGCTCGGTGGCAATCGTGGCGGCGCGCGCGGCGTCGGCCACGCGATCGAGTACGGCGGCCTCGGCAGCAGCGAACGCCTTACCCGCGGCCGTGCGTTGGGCAACCGCGCTCGCCCAGGCAGCCGCCAGCACGATCGCTTCGGTCTTGCGGATCTGGTCGCCGAGCGTGCGGTAGCGTTCGGCCTGGCGGGCTTGGCGGGTCAGCGCCTTCGCTTGCCCGTCGAGGGTGGTGAGCACATCGGCCAAGCGCGTGAGGTTGGCTTCGGCCGCCTTCAAGCGCAGTTCGGCTTCGTGGCGGCGCGCGTGCAGGCCAGCGATGCCGGCGGCATCCTCCAAGATCGCGCGCCGGTCACCCGGCCGGGCGGAGATCAGCTGGCCGATCCGGCCTTGGCTGATGAGTGCGGGGGAGTGGGAGCCGGAGGCCGCGTCCGCAAACAAGATCTGCACATCGCGCGCGCGCACCTCGCGCCCGTTGATCCGGTAGGCGGAGCCTTCGCCGCGGTGGATGCGGCGCACGATTTCCAGTTCATCGGTGTCGTTGAACTGGGCAGGTGCCCGCCGGTCGGCATTGTCGACCGCGAGCAGCACTTCGGCCAGGTTGCGCGCCGGTCGTTGGGTGGTGCCGCCAAAGATGACGTCATCCATCTCCCCGCCGCGCATCTGGCGGGCCGACGCCTCGCCCATCACCCAGCGCAGCGCCTCGACCAGGTTCGACTTGCCGCAGCCGTTCGGGCCGACGATGCCCGTGAGCCCAGGCTCCACCGCGAGTTCCGTCGGTTCGACGAAGCTCTTGAACCCGATCAGCTTCAGGCGGGTGAACAGCAACGCGTTAGCGCACGATCTGGCGCAGCGCCTGATCGATGCCCGCGAAGGAACTGTCGCGCACCTGCTGGCCGTTGATCAGGATGGTCGGCGTCGCCTGGACATTGAATACTTGGGAGCCGTTGAGGCGCTGCTGCAGCACTTGGGTTTGCATCGCCTGGTCGGCCAGGCACTCGGTGAT
>JAAFHH010000409.1 GCA_013297545.1 Alphaproteobacteria bacterium | reverse complement strand
GGTCAGCGCGTCTTCGAATACCATGGTCGGCCAGGTCAGGCCGGGCACCGTCTCAACGGCGTTGAACAGGCGCGGGAAGCGTTCGACCTCGCTTTTGAAATCCTGCTGGCCGCGCTCGTGAATGAGTTCCAGCGTGCCTTGGGAGCAAATGATGTGCTGCGCCCCATAGGCCGACGCCCCCATCACCCGGACCGCGTGGTAGTGGGTCAGCACCACGTGAGTCACCGGCTTGTCGGTGACCGTGCGGATCTGATCCATCAGTTCCCGCGCGAGCACAGGTGTGGCGCGGGCATCGATCACCATCACGCCATCAGGGCCGATGATGACCCCGGCATTCGGGTCACCCTCGGTTGTGAATGCGTAGCAGCCGGGGGCGAGTTCGCGAAAGCTCGCGCGCTTTTCGGCCAGATCAGCTTGGCTCGCGAATGTCTTGGTCATGTGTGCCTCACGCCCAAACGCGCTGGTAGAGTGCGATGATCTCATCCGCGTCGGGGACCCGCGGGTTGTTGCCAGGCGATCCCGAGGCCAGCGCTTGCGCTGCCATGGTCGGCATCAGATCCCGGTAGCGCTGGGCATCAATGCCGTAGCGTTCCGGTGTCGGCACATCGAGGTCGCGGTTCAGCTGGTCGAGGGCGGTGACCAGGGCCGCACCCGCTGCCTGATCGCCTTCCGCCGCACTGGCAACCCCGATCGCGCGGGCACAGGTGGCATAGCGCGCGGTCGCGGCCGGCAGAGAGAACCGCGTCACTTCCGGCAGCAGCATGGCGTTGGAGAGCCCGTGCGGCACATGGAAGAAGGCACCGATCGGCCGGCTCATGCCATGCACCAGGGCGACCGAGGCGTTGGAGAAGGCGAGACCCGCCAGCGTCGCACCGCGCATCATCGCCTCGCGCGCGACCCGGTTGCCCGGCTCCGCACAGGCGGTGCGGATGTGCTGGTGGATCGTCGTCATGGCTTCGAGCGCGTACATATCGCTGACCGGATTGGCGCGCTTGGAGACATAGGCTTCGATCGCGTGGGTCAGGCTGTCGATGCCGGTGTCCGCGGTCAGGCGCAGCGGCTTGGTGAGTGTCAGTTCATAGTCGACGATCGCTGCCGTTGGCAGGCAGCCAAGGCCGGTGATCAGCATCTTTTCGTCGTGGGCGGTGTCCGTAATCACGGTGAAGCGCGTCACTTCTGATCCCGTGCCGGCCGTGGTCGGGATGCAGACGATCGGCAACTCCGCCCGGTCGGCGGAAGCGGGCACCTTGTAGTCCCGGATATGCCCGCCGCCGGCTGCCAGGATCGCCATCGCCTTGGCCGTATCCATCGGGCTGCCACCGCCGAGCGCGATCAGGCAGTCGAAGTGGCCCTGCCCCAGGGCTGCGACACCGGCCTCCACCACGTCGGAGGTTGGATCCGGCACGGTGTCGAGGAAGGTGGCAGGCGTGATGCCAACCCCGGTTAGCAAGGTGACCAGGCGGGCGACCAGACCCGTACGCTCCAAGAACCGGTCGCTGACGATCAGCGGGGCGGTGCAGCCAAGCCGCGCCAGCACTGCGGGGGTTTGGTCGAGTGCGCCGCCACCGATCAGCATGATCCGCGGTGCCATGATGGTGGACAGCATGTCAGGTCTCCTAGCTGCGCCCAGCCGAGACCCTGAAGCCGAGGTCCACCAGCCGGTCGCTGTCGAGCCGGAAGAAGTTCTGCGGTCTGGCGGCATTGCGCAAGAGCACGCTGTAGATCGCCAGCACGAAGCGCTGCCATGGGCTCGCAGCCGCGTTCGCGACCACGGTTTCGTGGCCGACCACGATCTTCACGGTGTCGGGGTCAATCGGGATGCCAAGGGCGGCCAATTCCTTGGCGACGATCCGCAGATCCGGCTGCTGGCGAAAGCCGTAGGTCGCGATCGCCCGCCAGACCCCGGGATTGTCCCCCTCCTCCAGCAGCAGCGACTGCAACGCCGCGTCCGCGCCATCGACGTCGCCGAGCGCGATCCGGTCGCGCGCGGGCACGAAGGGCTTGTCGGCAATCTCCACGGACAACAGCACGATGGTCTGCGGGATGGTGGAGGTCGCCTCGATCCATTGATTCAACAGCGGCGGCACACCGGTGCGCGCGCGGGTTAAGAACAAAGCGCCCCCAGGGACCCGGGTCACCACCTTCACGCCGAGTGGGCACAGCTTGGCGCTGTCCGCCTCGATGCCGCGGCGGTGCAGGCGCACACCGGCGACCCACACCAGGCCGATGATCGCGAACAGCGACGCCATACCGACAGTGACCCAGCCACCTTCGAAGAATTTGCCCAGGCTCGCGATCACGAACAGGATGTCGAGGGTGAGGAACAGCGCCAATCCGACGCGCAGCCAGGATTTCGCCAGGCGAAACAGCAAGGCCGTGGTCAACACCATGGTGCCGGCAACCGCGAGGCCATAGGCCGACGCCATCTTGTCCGAGGTGCCGAACCCGTGCACCAGCAGCACAGCGAGGACCAGCAGCACCATATTGGCGATCGGTACGTAGACCTGGCCACGGCCGTGGGAGGAAGTGTGCTGGATGCGCATGCGCGGCCACCAGTTCAGTGCCACGGCCTGGAACGCGAGCGAGAACACGCCAGTGATCACGGCTTGGCTGGCGATGATCGTCGCGGCCGTGGCCAGCAGCACCATCGGGATGATCAGCGCTTCCGGCACCATGCCGTAGAACGGGTTGGTGACGTCTGGCTCGCGCAGCATCAGTGCGGCTTGGCCAAGGTACTGCAGGGTGAGTGCGGGCAGCACGATCCAGATCCACGCAACCTGGATTGGCCGGCGGCCGACATGGCCGAGGTCAGCGTAGAGCGCTTCGCCACCGGTCACTGTAAGAAACACTGCCCCCAGCAGCACCAACGCCTTATCCGGGCGGTGCTGCAGGGTTGTCAGCCCCTCGATCGGGTTGAAGGCGCGCAGCACGTCCGGGGTCTGCACCATGCTTGCGAAGCCGACGATGCCAAGCACGCCGAACCACACCAAGGTGACCGGCCCGAACCACGCCCCCATCTTGTCGGTGCCGCGGAACTGCACAGCAAACAGGCCGACCAGGATCGCCGTGGTGATCCACGTCGCCCACTGGTAGGCGCCAGACCACACCTGCTTTAGCCCTTCGACGGCGGATAGGACCGAGATCGCTGGCGTCAACGCCCCGTCCGCGACCAGCATGGCCGCCCCGCAGATGCCCATGATGATCACAGGGAGCTTGCGCCGCCCGGTCAGCGCCGCGAGGGCGAGGATGCCGCCCTCGCCATTGTTGTCGAAGCGCAAGACCACCAGCACGTACTTCACCAGCACGACCAGGATCAGGCTCCAGATCATCAGCGAGGCAACACCCACCGCCTCCGCCGGCCCCGCCGCGTGCGCGCCTTCGCGAAACGCGTAGAGCGGCGAGGTGCCGATGTCGCCATAGACGACGCCAAGCGCCGTCAGCAGACGGCGGTTGTCCCAGGAGGTATCGGCGACTTTGGCCATTGGTGCGGTCTGGTCCCGTGACGACTGGCGGCGATGCTGGTCGCAATACCCCCAGCAATGCAAGGGGCTCGACTGCCGCAGGATCAATCAGGCAGAGCCAGCCGTGCGTTAGATGCCGTAGAACCGAGCCGCCGCGGCCTCCACGCGGCTGCGCTGGGCTCCGGCGTCACCAGCCGGACCACAGCGAAACACGCGCAACAAGTCTCCATCTCCCTGACC
>JAAFHH010000041.1 GCA_013297545.1 Alphaproteobacteria bacterium | reverse complement strand
CGCTCGGTGAGCGTGCGGTGCGCGCCCTCCAGCACCATGCACTCCGCACCCTGCACATCGAGCTTCAGGATCTCGCCCCAAAAGGGTTCGTGGCTGCGGCGCTGGAACAGCACGCTATCCAGCGTCGAGAGCGTGACGTCAACCGATCCGCGATCCTCCAACGAAGCCACCTGATAGCGCTGTCGAAACCGCGCTGCGGCCGGCAATAGCGAGTGGTTCATCCCGCTGGCGTAGAGGTTCAGCACCCCGATGCCATCCACCCCGCCCACCGCCACTGGCTCAACCACTGCCTGGCGCCAGTCCGTGCCGAGGGACGCCTTAAGTGCCGCAGCCGCAGCTGCGTCCGGCTCAAACGCCAGCACGGCGGTCAAGGATGCAAGGGTCGCGGCATACGACTGCACGCCACCGCGCGCGCCGATGTCGATGAAGCCAAGCGGCAGCGCATCGAAGGCTGCTTTCAGCGCGCTGCCGGTGAATGCCGTATCATTCAGGATCGCCGCTCGCACCGTGCCGCCCTCCATTCAACGCCAACGCGTCCCTGCGCAGCTAGCGCACAGTCTGCACCTAAATTCACCGGAAAAGGCAGATAGTTATTGATAATTCGATGTTTTTGAGCTATGCGCCTCTGTGTTGGTCCGTCGTACCGAGCGGACGAATCGCGGTGCCGCACCCTGCCGGAAGAGGATCACATGCCGTCCAACGCCGCCTATGACCGGATGTTTCGCACGGCCCTGCTGATCCGCCGCGTCGAAGAAAAGATTATCGAGATTTACCCGGCTGATAAGATCCAAAGCCCGGTGCATCTATCGATCGGCCAGGAAGCCGTATCGGTCGGCCTGTGCGAAGCGCTCGAGCGCCAAGATTTGATCTTCGGCACCTATCGCAGCCACGCGCTCTACATCGCCTGCGGCGGCGACTTGACCCAGATGTTCGCCGAGCTGATGGGCCGCATCGGTGGCGTCTCGAAGGGCAAAGCTGGCTCCATGCACCTGACTTACCCGGCGCGTGGCTTCATGGGCTCGTCGGCCGTGGTTGCGAGCCACCTGCCGCACGCAGTCGGCAGTGCGCTGGCCGCCAAGCTGCGCGGCACCAACCAAGTGGCACTGTGCGTGTTCGGCGATGGCTCGCTCGAAGAAGGGGTCGCACACGAGACCTTCAACTTCGCCGCCCTGAGAGCGCTGCCCGTTTTGTTCGTGTGCGAGAACAACACGCTCGCCGTGCACACCAGCATCCGCGACCGCCAGGCGTTCTCGATCCAGAAGATGGCGGAGCTCTACGGCATTCCCTACGCCCGCATCGATGCCGGGTACGACTTCATGGAGGTGCAGCGTGTCGCTGCATCGTGTGCGGCTTCAATCCGCGCCGGCGGTGGGCCGCAGTTTCTTGAGATCGCGACCTACCGCGCGAAAGAACATGTCGGCACCGGCGAAGACTTTGGCTTCGGCTACCGCGACCGCGCGGCCTATGATGCCTGGTGCGCCAAAGATCCACTGATCACCGATCAGGCCAGCGTCGCCGCAATGATTGACGCGATTGATGCCGAGATTGCCGCAGCCGTTGTTGCAGCTGAGGCGAGTCCAGCCCCCGGGTTGGATGAATTGCTGACAGACGTGATCTGATCCCGGGTGACCCTGCAGGAAGGCTTGCCGACAATGACCAGCGCCACCCCCGAAATCGTCTCCTACGCCAATGCGCTTCTTGAAACCATGGATGGCGCGCTTGGGGCGTCGCCGAACACGGTGATCCTTGGCCAGGGAGCGGATGACTTCAAAGGCATTTTTGGGTCAACGACCGGCCTTGCTGTCAAATACGGCAAGGACCGGGTGAGTGATATGCCTCTGATGGAAGAGGGCATGACCGGGATTGCCGTTGGCCTGGCGCTCAACGGCGTCTACCCGATCCTGACCCACATCCGGTCAGATTTCGTGTTACTATCAGCCAACCAGATCATCAACTTGATCGCCAAGTACAAGTATATGTTCGGCGGTTTGTTTGAGTTGCCGATGCTGATCCGCACGGTGGTTGGGCGGTCCTGGGGCCAAGGGGCACAGCACTCGCAAAGCCTGCAATCGCTGTTCGCGCACATCCCGGGCTTGACAGTCATTGCCCCCTCTTCCGCCCAGACGGTGCTGGACACCTATCCCTACCTGACCTCGACGTTTCGCGGGCCGGTGATCAGCTTCGAGCACCGCATGCTCTACAGCCTCGACTTCGAGGTCGATCGCACACCGCTCGCCAATCCGCTCGCCCCCCGATTGATCCGCAGCGGGTCGGATCTCACCATCGTTGCCACCTCGATCATGGTGCTGGAAGCCAAGCGGGCGGCGCGCTGGCTTGAAGAGCACGCAGGCATCACCTGCGATGTGATCGACCTGCACTGCCTAACCAACATTGACCCGACGCTCATCCTCACCTCGCTGAAGAAGACCGGGCGCTTGGTGGTCGCCGACACGAGCTGGCCCGCCTTCGGCACGGCGGCAGAAGTCTGCCGTTTGGTGGTGCAAGCCGATCCAACCTTGCTGAAGGCACCCGTGCGCAGCCTCGGCATGGCGCCGGCACCCTGCCCAACCGCGAAGGCGCTGGAAGACCTCTACTACCCGAACCTCGGCACAGTGGTGGATGCAGCAGCGTCTCTGGTGCGCGGGCGGGCTGATCACGGCGTGCCACTGCCGGCAGAGAAGACCATGTCGGATATCTATAAGAAATTCCGCGGGCCGTTCTAACATGTCTGCACCGAAGCGCGCGCTGATCACAGGTGTCACCGGCATGGTCGGCTCGCATCTGGCTGAGTATTTACTGGAACACGAGGATTGGGATGTCTACGGCATGTGCCGCTGGCGCAGTCCTCTGGATAACATCGCCGGCCTGTTACCGCGCATCAACGCGCGCGACCGGATGCACATCGTCTACGGCGACCTGCGCGACACGCTCTCGATCGACCATGTGGTGGCCGAGGCCAAGCCGGACTACGTGTTCCACCTCGCGGCCCAAAGCTTCCCGAAGACCAGCTTTACCGCACCGCTCGACACGTTGGACACCAACATCCAAGGCACGGTTCGTGTGCTGGATGCCGTACTGCGCCATGCCAAACACGCCGTGGTGCACGTCTGCGCCTCGTCGGAAGTGTTCGGACGCGTGAGCCAGGATAAACTGCCGATCGACGAGGAATGCACCTTCCACCCGGCGTCTCCCTACGCGATCTCCAAGGTTGGGACTGATCTGGTCGGCCGCTACTACGCCGAAGCGTTTGGTCTGTGTGCCATGACCACGCGGATGTTCACCCACACCGGCCCGCGCCGCGGCGACGTGTTTGCCGAAAGCTCGTTCGCCAAGCAAATCGCGATGATTGAGCGGGACTTGCTGCCGCCAGTCGTGAAGGTCGGCAACTTGAAGTCTCTGCGCACCATCGCCGATGTGCGCGACGCGGTTGGCGCCTATCACTTGCTGGTGACGCACAACCCGGTTGCCGGTGCCTACTACAACATCGGCGGCACGTTCTCGTGCGAGATTGGCGACATTTTGCAGGCTTTGATCGACCGCTCACCGAAGCGCGATAACATCCGGGTCGAGGTCGATCCAGAGCGGCTGCGCCCGATCGATGCCGATCTCCAGGTGCCCAACACGACGAAGTTTAGCAACCACACCGGCTGGGCACCGAAGTACACCTTCGCCCAGACCATGCAAGACCTGCTGGACTATTGGCGCGGCCGGGTCGCGGAAACCAACGGCGCGTTCTTGAGCCGGTGAGATGGATATCCCCTTCCCTTGGCTATCAGGGCAAAACCTGTTTGGTGACGGGAGCCGCACCATGATTATCTGCCGCACGCCGTTCCGGATTTCTTTCTTCGGCGGTGGCACCGACTACCCGACGTGGTTCCAGGAACACGGCGGTGCGGTGTTATCGACCACAATCAATCGCCACTGCTACGTCATGTGCCGGTATCTGCCGCCGTTTTTTGAGGTAAAGGGCCGGATTTCGTGGTCTCGGGTGGAAAATGTCTCCGCGCTGCATGAGATCGAGAACCCAGTGGTGCGCGAATGCTTGCGCTTCCTTGGCATGGAACCTGCCCTCGACATCCACTACCACGGCGATTTGCCAGCCCGCGCGGGCCTTGGGTCGAGTTCGGCATTCGCGGTCGGTTTGCTGAACGCGCTGCACGCGCTGCGCGGCGAGGTTGTCTCGCGGGCCGATCTGGCGCAGGAAGCCATCTACGTCGAACAGCAACTGATCAAGGACACGGTTGGGGTTCAGGACCAGATTGCGGCCGCATTCGGCGGCTTGAACCATGTGCAGATCAACCCGAACGGGACATTTTCGGTCGAGCCAATCAACTTGGCTCCCGAACGCCTGTTCGAGCTTGAAAGCCACATGCTGCTGTTCTTTTCCGGCCAGACCCGGTTCGCATCCGACGTCGCGGCCGCCAAAGTCCGGTCGATGGGCGAGCGTCAGCGCGAGTTGCATCGAATCCGCGAACTCGTCGACGAAGCGCTCGCCCTCCTAACCCGCGGCGGCGGTATGGCAGAGTTCGGTCAGCTGCTGCACGAGAGCTGGCTGATGAAGCGCGCGCTATCCACCAAAGTCTCGACCGACGCGATTGACAGCGCCTACGCCTCCGCCCGCGCGTCCGGCGCCTACGGCGGTAAGATCCTAGGCGCTGGCGGTGGCGGCTTCATGCTGATCCTCGCCCCGCCCCATCGTCACGCGGCGATCACCCAAGCGCTATCGTCGATGCTGGCCGTGCCGATCGAGCTGGAGTTCCAGGGCAGCCACATCATTTTCAATGATCCGGGGACGCGCTCTCAAACCCTGCAGCGGCTGCGTGCCGCCGCCATTGCCTGAACCCGTGGCGGCGCGCCCGCTGCTGCTGATCACCGGCGCCAGCCGCGGCATTGGTGCGGCGATTGCAGATCTGGCGGCGCAGCGCGGCTACGATCTGGTGCTGACTTATCGCAGTGATCAGGCCAGTGCGGCACGCGTGGCGGCAGCGGCCGAGGCGCATGGAGCGGGGGTTGTGATTGCGGCCCTTGATCTCGCAGACCCGCTCAGCATCGACGCGCTGTTCGCACACCTGCCCCGCCCCTTGGCCGGGGTGGTCAACAACGCAGCCTTCGTCGGTGCGCGCGGCCCCCTGCAGGACGCGGATGTTGAGGATCTCAGCCTCGTCATCACCACCAACGTGCGCGGTACGGCCCTGGTGTGCCGGGCCGCCATCCCTCGCCTACAGCCGGGTGGCGTACTGGTCACCCTATCCTCCCAAAGTGCGCAATTCGGTGGCAATGGCTTGAGTGTCTATGCCGCCACCAAGGCCGCCCTCAACGGCCTCACCATTAGCTTGGCGCGCGAGATCGCGCCGCTTGGCTTGCGCGCCGTCGCCGTCAGCCCCGGACCGGTGCTGACCGAGCCGCTGCGCGCTTTGCCGCCAGAGCGCCTGGCGGAAATGGCTGCGTCCCTGCCGCTCGGCCGGTTCTGCAGCGTCGATGACGTTGCACGCACAGTGCTCTGGCTGCTGTCTGAGGAGGCAGGGTATATCAGCGGCGCGGTCGTGCCGGTGCACGGCGCGCGATGACCCTCACCACCACGGGAGATTAGCTGTGATCGAAGAGCATGTACTGCGCGCAGCCGCGGGCAAGCCCTGCCTGGTCACCGGTGGCACCGGCATGATTGGCCGCGAAGTGGTGCGCCTGCTGGCCGACGCCGGCGCCCATGTCCGCAGCGTCTCGCTCGACCGGATCGAGGGTTTGCACCCGGGCGTGCAGCAGATCCACGGTGATCTGACAGATTTCGCGCTCTGCCGCACACTCACCAAGGATACGGACTGGGTCTTCCACGTCGCCGGCGTCAAAGGCTCGATCGAAATCACCAAGTCGAAGCCAGCAAGCTTCTTGGTGCCGCTGTTGATGATGAACACCAACATGCTGGAAGCAGCACGCGTGAACGGCTGTGAAAAGGTGGTCTACACCTCCTCGATCGGCGCCTACTCCAGTGCAGAAGTGTTCGTGGAAGACGACCACGACGAGGCCGAACCACCGATGGACATGTTCCCCGGCTGGGCCAAGCGCATCGCGGAGATGCAGGTGCGCGCCTACCAGATCCAGTATGGCTTGGAGAATTTCGCTGTGGTCCGGCCCTGCAACGTCTACGGACCCGGCGACAACTTCGATCCCAAAAATGCCATGGTGATCCCAACCCTGATGTGGCGCATCGCCAATGGCGAAGATCCGGTGGTGATCTGGGGCGATGGCAGTGCCGTGCGCGACTTCGCCTATGCGGGCGACTGCGCCGAAGGTGTGGTCCAAGCGCTCTACCACGGCACGCGCGGCTCGTTTGTCAATCTGGGCTCGGGCACGGGCGTTACGATCCGCGAACTGGTCGAGACCTTGGCGTCGTTCCTGTCGTTTCGCTACGAGTTCGATGCGACCAAGCCGTCGGGCTTCCCGCGCCGGGTGATGGACATCACGCGGGCGCGTGACTGGATCAACTTCAACCCGACGACCAGCTTGCGCGCGGGGCTTGAGGCAACCTGGACCTGGTTCCAAGCCAACCGCGACGAATACTTGCAGCGCCAGAACTACTTCACCGACGGGGGGCCGCGCTGATGGCTGGCCTTACAATCCACAAGACCGACCTTGACGGCGTGGTGCTGATCGAGGCGCCCACCAATTTCCATGACTTCCGCGGCGAGTATATCGAGCTCTACAACCGCGAGCTCTACCACGCCGCTGGCATCACTACGGACTTCATCCAAGACGACATCTCGATTTCCAGCCAACACGTGCTGCGCGGCATCCACGGGGATGGCAGCACGACGAAGCTGGTGTCCTGCTTGCTCGGGCGGTTCTACCTCGTCGTGATCAACAACGATCCGGCATCCCACCAGTATCGCAAGTGGATCGCCGTCACCTTGTCGGACAAGAACCGTTTGTCGATCCTGATCCCGCCGAAACACGGCAACGGCCACGTCGTGATGTCGGATACCGCGATATTCCACTATAAACAGAACTCGGCTTACGACCGGGCAAGCCAGTTCACCTTGATCTGGAACGACCCATCGCTTGGCCTGTGGTGGCCGATCAAATCCCCGATAGTCAGCCAGCGTGACGAAGGAACCAGCCGATGACGGATCGCACGCTCAAGGGCTCCACCTGCCTGGTCACTGGAGCTGCTGGCTTCCTCGGCCACCGGCTGATCGAACGCTTGCTGGCCGCTGGCGCTAAGGTACGCGGCACGCTCCATAAGAAACCGGCTCGCCTGCGGCATGCAGATCTGGACTACATCACCGTCGATCTGGAGGCGAAGGAGGCATGCGTAGCCGCCTGTGCAGGCGCCGACTTCGTGTTCCATTGTGCTGCCAACACACAAGGCGCTGCTGTGATCCGCGAGACCCCGCTGGCCCACGTCACGCCGAACGTGCCGATGAACACCTACCTGCTGGCAGCTGCTCACGGTGCGGGCGTCAAGCGGTTCTTGTTCCTGTCTTCCGGTGCGGCTTACCCCGACACGGGCCATCGCGGCGCCGAGGAACATGAGATGTTCGCGGACGAGCCGTCGGACGTGTACTTCGCCGTCGCTTGGATGAAGCGCTACGCGGAAATCCTGTGCCTGACCTACGCGACCAAGATCCGCAACCCGATGAGCTGCGTCGTCGTACGGCCCTCCAACGTCTATGGACCAGGTGATAAGTTCGACCCCAACGCCTCCCACGTGACAGCAGCCCTGATCCGCCGGGTCGCGTTGCGCGCAGCACCCTTTGAGGTGTGGGGCACGGGCGAAGACATCCGCGACCTGATCTATATTGATGATTTCCTCGATGGCCTGCTGGCCGCGTTTCGGCATCCTGAGCCGTATCTCGCGATCAACATCTGTTCCGGCACCGGTGTCGCGGTGCGCGAGATCGTGGAGACGGCTGCGCGCGTCGATGGCTTCGCCGATATCGATGTCCGCTACGACCACTCCAAACCGTCCACTGTGCCGGTGCGGCGCTTGAGTGCGGCCCTGGCGGCCGAAACCCTTGGCTTTCGGGCCACCACCGCGCTGGAAGAGGGACTGGCCCGCACGCTTGCCTGGTACCGCGCCAATCCGTGGCACGGCGACTAGCTAGCGATCCGGCAGTGCCAGGACACGGCGAAACGCGTCGATCATGGCATCCGCGTAGCCGACCGGATTCATCAGGCTGGACTGCAGCAGATCTTCGCGCAGGCTTGCGCGCAGCCGGTCCAACCGGTCGCCGTCATTCGCCAACGCGACCGCGAGATCGACATAGGCGTCGTCACTGTCCGCCACCAGGTCCCCAAGCCCAACCGGCGACAGGAACGCAAGGCCTGTGCGCGTCAGTGGGGCTTCGTCGTACCGGCTCACCACTGGCACGCCCTGCCACAGGGCTTCGAACGTGATCATGCCGCCGTTGAACGGGAAGGTATCGAGCGAGATATCGGCGGCTGCGTAGTGGCTGAGATGGTCATCTTGAGAGGCTTTTGGCTCTGCAAACTCCAACCGGGAGCGTGGCAGCCCAACCTCGTCGATCAGCTGATCAATCAAGGAGCGCTGCCGAGGCTGCGAAAACAGGACGCCGACAAACATCAAGCGTGCCGTCGGCACGCGCTCCAGAATTCTTCCCCACAGCCGCATCAGCGCCACGTGCACTTTTGAAGGGCGATTGGCGACGACGAAGGTGATGTGGCCGTTGCGATGGCGCGGGGCCGGTGCCACGGGCGGGGCTTGGAACGGCGGGCCGAACAGCATCGGATGGCGATCGATCTGCACCGGCGTCTCGAATGTGATCGACCGATGGTAGTCGTTGAAAATGATCCGATCCGCGATCACGGCGTCCAACAGCCAGGGGCCGAAGGTCGTGTGCGTATGATGCCACATCACCAACCGACGCGCCGGCCGCACCGACAGGATGCTGACCGGGTTGGCGGTGAGAAAACCGTTGGGTAGCAACAGGATATCAAGGTCATCGGCTGCGATCACCCTGGCGGTCTCTGGCGACGCGTCCAGCCGCTTGGCCGATACGGCGAGGGCGCTGACGTCGCTCGCCAGATCTGGGCCCTCTAAAGCGTAGATGAAAAGGTCAATCCCCGCGGCATGGAGCGCACGCAGCGCTGGTTCGAATGCCGTCTTGAAGTACTGTACCATACCGAACACGCCAGAGACGTCCAGGACACCAACTCGAAGCGCTCGATCCTTTGCGAAAGGCGAAAATTGGAAGCGTTGTTTTTCCCCATGAATTATGTGCATTGTATCTGACCATGACAAAACTATTTCGCGATAACGCTCAAAATCTGGATTATCTTTATGAACGGAACTATAGGCAGCCCATTCCCAATAGAATGGAAAGGTTCCGATTTCTAATCGCCGGTGAAGCACTTCAAACAGATCAAAAAAATACCGCTGATCTTGATCGCCACGCACTAGGACGTGTGCGATATCATTCCAAATCAATGGCAAGACCTCCGTACAATGTTGGACCGAGGGTAGCGCCGCCCAGAGCTCGGCGATCCGGGCGATCGGTGCGCGGGCGATGATCTCGCGGCGCAACTGCTCTTTGATGACGGCGACGCGAGCGGCGATGGCACTCGCTTCCAGGTCCTGCGCGACTTGTTCAAGGGAGACGATCAAAAGCTGATGGGCATCCGCGACGTTCGGCGCCAGTGTCAGTGAACATTGAAACGCCGCAGCCGCCTGAGCATACTGCGCTTCATTGAATAGTAGCGCGCCAGCATTGTAGTAATTCAATGCCGCTTTTGGATTCTCGCCTAGCGCTTCAAGCACTTGAGCGTAGCGCGCAAGTGCTGTTGTTCGGTACGCGCCGTCCAGATGTGGCAGCGCGTTTTCAAACATCTCGCAAGCGTGGATCGCATTGCCGGTCTGTTGATAGATCAGCCCAAGCCCATACTGCGCCCGCGCCGCCAGTGCCGGGTCCTGCAATACCTCATAGTACGCAGCCTCCGCCTCGGCTAGCTGTCCGAGATTGAAGTGACGATCCGCCGTAGCCAACACGTCTTGACTGGATGCCATCGCGACCACGCCCGCTGGTGCCCGTCAACCGATTCGGGCTGCGCCAGCCCCAGACGGGCGGGCCGTTCTGCCGGTGGACAGTACAGGACGCGCGCGCGAACGGCGAGAGGCTGGTGGCCTAGCCGCGCCCCCAGGTGCGCACCGGGCCGGTGTCGAGATGCAGATGGCTCGACCGATAGAGCCCAACACCGCCGCGCTGCATGGCGATCGCCTCACGTCCGACCCGACCGAGGTTGAAGCCCGGCATGCGGATATCGACCGCCTTGCCTTCCAGGTGCCGGCTGTCCTTGCTGGCGCGGCGGGTACGCGGGACCCCGGCGCGGTAGCCGGAGATCAGGTGCACCGGATCGCGCTCGCCCACCCGATCGGCGACATCGCGGATAAAATCAAAAATGGCTGGATCGATTTCGTGCAGCCGCTCACCGCGCACCCGGTCGCGCATAAACCAGGTCAGCTGGTCCATCGCATCGGGCAGATAACTGCCATCGCGCCAATAGGCGCCGATGAAGCTTTCGCCTGAGCCCGGGTGATAGAGCGCAACCGAACGCTCGCCCGCAAGCGGCATCGCCGGTGCCAGCGGCGCCGGGGCAGCACTGACCGGCGCCTGGGGCAGACTGGTCGGCCGGACCTGCAGGTTCGTATCAGCATCGCCATAGGCTGCTGCCAGCGCTGACGGGGCCACCATGGTGGCGGCAACACCGCCAAACAGACGCAAGAAACCGCGACGATCCATTCCCGTCCTCCCCGACACCACCGGGTGGCGACCCGGTGACGACCTTCCTTTCTTAAACCCCGGCTCTAGGGCCGGCGAACAACGTGATCGTTTGGACATGCGCCGCGTCCAACGGCGCCACCCACGCGATCTACGCAACGGCTGCAAAGCTGCTTAGCCGATAGTGCATAGGCCGAAAAGCCTAAAATTCTCTTGACTGTGCTTTTTTCGCTGCGGCGCGCTTGAAACAATGACAGGGAATGGACTGCGATTCCCACCACGCGACGCACCAATCAGCCCGCGAGGACCCACTCGGAGACGGAATATCCCTGTAAAAACAACAAGGATGTCAGGTCGCCATGGCGGATGCGCACCTTCGCCGCAGCTGCGACCACCGGCTTCGCGTGGTAGGCGACCCCCATGCCCGCTGCTCCCAGCATGGCGAGGTCGTTGGCACCGTCGCCCACCGCCATCGTCTGGTCGAGCGTGAGCCCGCCCTCGGCTGCCAAGCGCTCCAGAATCGCCTGCTTGGCTTCCCGGCCAAGGATCGGCAGACCGACGTCACCGGTAAGC
Source organism: Alphaproteobacteria bacterium (assembly GCA_013297545.1). Classification (GTDB taxonomy): domain Bacteria; phylum Pseudomonadota; class Alphaproteobacteria; order Elsterales; family Elsteraceae; genus RDXE01. The sequence goes on along the minus strand of JAAFHH010000041.1, from coordinate 1,516 downwards.
CTGCCCTCGGCACTGAGCAGCGTGTTGGCGAAGTGGTGGTTGAAGCCAACCCAGTGGGCGACCACGCCGGAGAAATAGGTGAAGCCGCCGGTCGCCAGTGCCGTGGTCGCCCCGTGTGCCCGCATGGTGCGGACCAGCGCCTTCGCACCCGGCATCAGCCGCATGCCGGCAGCGGTGTCCGCGAGGGCCGTCTCCGGCACGCCCTTTAGCATCGCGACCCGTTCGATGAGTGCGGTTGCGAAGTCAATCTCCCCGCGCATCGAACGCATGGTGATCGCGGCCACCGCGTCGCCAATGCCCACCAGGGCTGCGAGTTCATCGAGCGTCTCGCCCTGCAGGATGGTCGAATCCATGTCCGCGACCAGCAAGCGCTTGCGCCGGTTCGCGACCGGCAGCACGGCGTGATCGAGTGCTGGCTCGCCCGCGACCAGATCGGCGACGGCCGTGGTCACTGCGCCAGCATCACCGGTAAACGGCAGGTCGACCGCCTCGCCCGGTGACAGCCACTGCGGCGTACCCACGCTGGCGCCCGTCGCGCGGATCAGGCTAAGTGCGGCATCGATCAATCCCGGCGCGAGGGGGGGATGTTGGGGCGGAGCGATCAGGAGGAGGACATGGGTCATGGCCGCGGCTCTATGGCTGGCGACGCCGCCGCTGTCCAGCCCATCCGACATATCCCGGCCCTGATCGGCCCGACGGCATCGGGCAAGTCGGCCGTCGCGCTTGCCTGGGCTGCCCGCACCGGCGGAACGATCATCAACTGTGACGCCATGCAGCTCTACCGGGAGCTGCGCATCGTCACCGCCCGGCCGAGTGTCGCGGACGAAGCCGCTGCCGCCCACGCACTCTACGGTGTGCTGGCGGCCGACGATGGTGCCACCGCCCAGCGCTGGCGGGGTATGGCCATCGCCGCGATCACCGCGGCGCCGGGCCCTGTGCTGCTGTGCGGCGGCACCGGCCTCTATCTGCGCGCCCTCCTGCAGGGCCTGTCGGACGTGCCGAGCATCCCAGCTGAGCTGCGCGCCAAAGCCGAAGCGCTGCGCGAGCGCCTTGGCCCCGCCGGCTTTCACGCTGCCGTGGCGGCGTTCGACCCTGATCTGGCAGCCCAGCGCCCCATCAATGACCGCCAGCGCCTGGTGCGCGCCTGGGAGGTGTTTCACGGCACCGGCCGCCCCTTGAGCGCCTGGCAGGCGGATCCACCGCCCGGCCCGCCGCCGGGGATGGCGATCCACCCGTTCGTGCTGGCCCCGCCGCGCGCCTGGCTCACCGCCCGGATCGATCTGCGCTTCCACGCCATGGTAGCGGATGGGGCTTTGGCGGAGGTGGCGGCGATCGCGCACCTGCCGGATACGGCCCCGCTGACCAAAGCCGTGGGCGTGCCAGAACTGCTGGCCGTGCACCGCGGCACACTCTCGCTCGGCGCGGCGATCACAGCGGCGCAAGCCGCCAGCCGGCAATACGCCAAGCGCCAAACCACCTGGTGCCGCACCCAGCTCGGCACCGCGCCGCGCAGTTA
>JAAFHH010000408.1 GCA_013297545.1 Alphaproteobacteria bacterium | reverse complement strand
TGGGCTCGCGTTCCTCGCCGTGGTGGCGGCGACGGTGATTGCCAATGTGCACCGCCCGCTGCCGTGGCCAGAGCCGGGGTTTCTGCTGCCGGAGCTTTATGTCTTCGGCCTGTTCGTCGCCATCGTGCTGGCGATCGGGTTCCTCGGCATCTATGTCGGCCGGGTCGCGCGGGAGACGCGGGCGATGTCGGCGGCATTTGCGGCGACACAGGCGGCATTGGGGCGCGAACAGCGGCTGTCGTCGCTGGGGGCACTCGCGGCCGCGGTTGCGCATGAGCTGGGCACGCCGCTTGGCACCATCCACCTGGTCGCCCACGAACTGGCGAAGGATATCGCGGCGGACGATCCGATTCGCGAGGATATCGAGCTGCTCGCGGCCGAAACCCGGCGCTGCCGGGATATCTTGGCGAAACTGGCGAACGCGCCGGAAGCCGAAGGGGGCGATCCCTGGCACCAGCCGCCGCTGTTGTCGCTGGTCGCCGAGGTGATCGAACAGGTGACCAGCGCGACACCCATCGACCTGATCCGCGGCGGCGATGGTGGCACGGCGGAGCCGATGATCCTGCGCCGGCCAGAGACGATCCATGGCTTGTGGAACTTCATCCACAACGCGGCGGGCTTCGCGCGCAGCCGGGTGTCGGTCACTGTCGGCTGGGATGCGCGCCAGGTTACCATCGCGGTCGAAGATGATGGGCCGGGCTTTCCAGCCGGTCTAAAAGAACGGTTGGGCGAGCCCTATATCTCCACCCGCCCCGGTGGGACAGATGGTCACATGGGCTTAGGTGTCTTCATTGCGACCACATTGCTGGGGCGCACTGGTGGACGGGTTAGTTTCGGCCAGTCCGGGTCCGGTGGCGCACGCGTGGTCGTGCGCTGGCGGCGCGGTGATCTCGAGAACAGCGCGGGTAAGCGCAGGGAAGGACGAGGATGAGCACCGACACGATTTCAGACGCCGATCTCAGCCGCCATTTGCTGCTGGTCGATGATGACCAGCCGTTCCTCAATCGGCTGGCGCGCGCCATGGAAAAGCGCGGGTTCGTGGTGAAAACGGCGGACAGCGTGGCGCAAGGCATCGCGATTGCGGAAACTGATCCGCCGGATTACGCGGTGGTGGATTTGCGCCTGGCCGATGGCTCTGGCCTTGATGTCGTGGCAGCCCTGCACCGGATCGATGCGGATATCCGCATCATCATGCTGACCGGCTATGGCGCGATTGCAACCGCGGTCGCCGCCGTGAAGGCGGGGGCGATCGATTATCTGCCAAAGCCGGCGGATGCCGATCAGATCGAAGCAGCGCTGATCGCCCGCGATGGCGAAATGCCGCCGCCGCCCGATCTGCCGATGTCGGCCGAGCGGGTGCGCTGGGAACACATCCAGCGGGTGTTCGAACAGTGTGAGCGCAACGTCTCCGAAACCGCGCGCCGCCTGCGCATGCACCGGCGCACGCTCCAGCGGATCTTGGCCAAGCACGCGCCGCGGCAGTAGCGGTTAGGGGGCGAGCGTGATCCGCTCCGCCCGGCAGCGGCGCAGTGCCGGCGGGCAGGCGCGCGGAGTGGTCAGGTCCTTCTCATAGCAGATCGCCACTTCCTCCAGCCGGTCGCCCTCGCAGTTCAGCGCGATCGCGTTGCGGTCGAGGTTACCGTTGGCGCGGCTCCAGGCATCAAGGATGGCGTTGCGGGCAAGCGGCCGACCGGTCGGCAGTTCCGGCGGGGTGACGCGCTGGAACGCGACGGCGGTTGCTTGGAAGTAGGCGTCTGGGGTGGCGAACTCTGAACAGCTGCCGTGCTTGCGCCACTGGCAGGTCTGCAGGCGCTGGCCCGGCAGCACGCACAAGGTGCCGCGCACGAGCTCGGCACTCAGCGGCCCGGTCGGTCGGCAGAACTGCGGCGCGCGTTCGGACCGTCCCTCGTACTGCGGCCAAAGACCATGCACCACCCAGCCGAAGCGATTGCCGGACCGGCACTGGAACTCGCCGCCCGCCCCGCGCGCGGCATCGGACGCGCAGTACTGCGGCGACCAGGAGATGACGAGCGCGTAGAGGTCAAAGTCGCCGGCCCGGCCAACCCGCGTGCCCTGGTCAGTGCAGGTGAAATCCCGCGTCTCGATGCGCGGCGGCACGGCACAGGTTTGCTGGGCAAGCGCTGGGGACGCCAGCAGCAGGCAGAGTAGGGCCAACGCACGCACCATCATCGCCTCCCATTCGGCAGCACCCGATGCTACTCCGCCGTACCCGCCGGCAGCCAGACCCGGATCGTGTCGCCGCCGCGCGCCAGGCGCCCGCCCTGGGCCTCAATCAAGATCTGCGCCAGGCTCACGCTGATCGGCGCGTCGCCCGGCGACGAGGGGGCGGGAATGCTGAGCGAAATGCCGCCACCATCAGCCGATACCTCCAGCGCCACCTGGTTGCCCGGCCGGGCGCAATCGATCGCGTGGGACAGCAAGTGCTGCAGCGCGTGGCGCACGGCTTCGGGTGCGCCCGCAATCGGCGGCAGCGGCTGGGGCGGTGGCAGCACCAGTGCGACCCCGCGCTGGGCGGCATCAGCATCAAGCGAGAGGGCGGCTTCCGCCAACAGCGATGCCGCCGTGTCGCCCGACCCAGCCGTGGATCCCGCGACCGCCATCAGATCCACCACCAGGGCCAGCATTTGGGCGCCGGCCCGGTGGATATCGGCGACGTAGCCCTGTTCGTCTTCATCCAGCCGGTCCGATGCGGTGTGGCGCAGCACATCGCTCAACCCGATGATCGCATTCAGCGGCGTGCGCAGCTCATGGCTCATGTTGGCGAGGAAGGTGGTTTTCGACGCGCTGGCAGCCTGCGCACTGGCGAGTGACTGCTGGAGGGCCACCACCAGATCGCTGAGGGCCTGCGACATCTCCGCCAGTTCGTCCCGGCCTTCCAGGCGCAGATCGGTGACACTCGCCCGGTCCCAGGCGAGCATGGCGCGGTGCAGGCGCTGCACCCGGTCCCCCACCCGGCGGCGCAGCACCACCATCAGCGCGAGCGTGCCCAGGATCGTCGCCGCCGCGACTAGGGTGGTGACGAACACCATCTGCAGGCGTGCAGCACTGATCGCCTCAAGCTGCTCATCCAGCCGGTGTTCGGCGTCCACCAGCACCACGGCGGAGATGCTGCGGAACTGGTCCGTCGTCGCGGCCACTTGGGTTGCGACGTTGGACACCCGGGTGTCGAGGTCCACCAGCGTGCGGGCGAGCGTGATCGCCGCACGGGCATCGGCCATCAGGTCATCCGACACCCCGCCATCGATTGCCAACAGGGCTGCCTGGTGCGCCGCCACTTCGGTTTCGGAGCGTGCCCGCGTGGTCGCGAGCAGGATGGAGCGCACCAACGGGCCGCTGGACCCAGCTTGTGCCGGCAGGGCCTGGATGCGCAGGCGCCGGCGGGTTTGCTCGCCGCGCGCTTGGGCGCGTTCCGCCGTGATCCGGTCGAGCAGGGCGATGCGCGTCTCCAGCGTGTCGCGCGCTTGGTCGAGGGCGGCGGCGGCATCCGGCTTGAGGCCCGGGCGTGCGCCGGCGATGCTGGCGGTGAGTGCGGCCGTGCTCGCCACGACGCCTTCCATCACCGTTGAGCGTTCGCCCAGGGTTTCCACTTCGGCCAGGCGGCGGGCTTGGGTGCTCAAGCGCTCAGCCGCCTTGGTGATGCCCTGGGTTTCCACCACCTGCGGCAGCACCCGGTTCGCCAGT
>JAAFHH010000417.1 GCA_013297545.1 Alphaproteobacteria bacterium | reverse complement strand
GGCAGATTGGTGCGGGTCGGGGTGAGCCACACTTCGCTGTCCGGGGCGGCCAACCCCAGCATCGCGCCGGGATTGGGGCAGTGGACGGTCAGCTCCTGACCATCCAGCACCACGTCAGCCAGAAAGCGCTTGTACCGGCGCAGCAGGCGCGCCGGCACCAAGGGTGGGTCGAAGCGCATGGGGCTTAGCGCCCCATCGCCACCCCTTCGCGGCGCGGATCAGCCCCCCCGATCAGCTTGCCATCGCGCACCAGGATTGCCTGCAGGCCAGACGTCAGGTCCCCGACCGTGACTTCGTGGCCGAGGGCTTCGAGTTCCGCCTTCAGCCCTTCGATCGGCGTGCCGCGTTCGAGTTCGGTTTGCAGGTTGCGATTGAGCACGTGCGGCAGCTCAATCGCCGCCTGCGGGTCGAGGCCCCAATCGACCATCGCGATGATGGTCTTTGCGACATAGCCGATGATCCGCGCCCCGCCGGGCGAGCCAACCACGCCATTCAACGAGCCATCGACATTCAGCAAAACGGTGGGCGCCATGGAGGAGCGCGGGCGCTTGGCCGGCTCCACCCGGTTCGCAATCGCGACGCCATCGCGCTGATCGGCGAAGGAGAAGTCGGTCAGCTGATTGTTCAGCAAGAAGCCGCGCACCATGCGGCGCGCGCCAAAGGCGTCTTCAATGGTGGTGGTCATGGAGACGGCATTGCCGTCGGCATCGATCGCAACCAGGTGCGTGGTCGACGGCAGTTCGAGCGACTGGCCGGGCACCAGGGCGCCTTGGCGCTGCAGCGGCGTGCCTGGGGTCGCGCGGCCCATGGACTTCGTGCGGTCAATCCGCTCCGCCCGCTCCGCCAGGTACGCGAAGTCGAGCAGGCCAGCGACCGGCTGCGGCACGAAGTCCGGGTCGGCCAGGTAGGTGTCGCGATCGGCGAACGCAAGCCGGCTCGCCTCGGCGATCAGGTGGGCCGACGCCGCCGTGTTGGCACCGAGCGCCTTCATGTCGAAGCGGTTCAGAATCCCGAGGATTTGCGCCACAGCCACGCCGCCGGACGACGGTGGGCCCATGCCGCAGACCTGCAGGTCGCGGTAGGCACCGCAGGCAACGGGCCGGGTTTTCACCTGGTAGGCCGCCATGTCTTCGAGCGTGAGCACACCCGGATTGCGACCACCGCGCACACTGTCCACCACCGCGCGGGCAAGCTCGCCGGTGTAGAAATCGTTCGCGTCGGCGAGGATGCGGCGCAGGCTGTCTGCATAGGCGCGGTTGACGAGGCGCGTGCCCGCGGGCTTCGCCGAAAAATCCGTGCGGAAGAAGTAGACGCGCGCGGCATCGTCGCGCAGCAAGAACCGGTCTGCCCCCACCAGGGTTGCCAGGCGCGGTGAGATTTCGAAGCCGGTTTCGGCAAGCTCAATCGCCGGCTGGAACAAGCGGGCGAGTGGCAGCTTGCCGTGCGCCTTGTGCAGATCGTGGATCAAGCGCGGCACACCCGGCACACCGACCGAGCGGCCACCGACGACCGCATCGAAGAACGCCATCGGCCGGCCGTCCGCCTGCTGGAACAGCTTGCCGTCGGCTGCGCGCGGTGCAGTCTCGCGCGCATCGTAGCTGACCAGCGACTGGTCGGCTTTGGTGTAGTGCAGCACGAAGGCGCCGCCACCAATGCCCGAACTCTGCGGTTCGACGAGGCCGAGCACCAGCTGCATGGCAATCGCCGCATCCGCGGCCGAGCCGCCTTCGGCCAGCACATCGAAGCCGGCCTTGGTGGCGACCGGATTGGCGGCTGCCGCCATCACCCGGTCGGCCACCACCGGTGCACGTGCGGCGGCGCGGCCAGACGCCCCTTCCGGCTGCGCTTGCTGGGCGAATGCAGGACTGACCAGTGCCGCAAGGCACAGTGCGGATGCGAACTTAAGTCTGATCATCGACCCCTCCGTCGGCAAATCTCGGGGCGTAAGGTTTCAGATCCGGACCCAGGTGTCACGCTTGCCGTGGGGCGGGTCTGGCCCCAGTTTGAGGCGATGAGCACTGCACCCACCATCGTCACCGCCGCCGTTCTTGTGATCGGCAATGAAATCCTGTCCGGCCGCACCCAGGATGCCAACACCCATTGGCTGGCCGGGCGCTTGACTGCGCTTGGCATTCGGCTGATGGAAGCCCGCGTGGTGGCCGATGTGGAAGCCGATATCATCGCGGCGGTGACGGCACTCAGCCAGCGCTGGGACTATGTGTTCACCACCGGCGGCATCGGGCCGACGCACGATGACATCACCTCGGCTGCAATCGCGAAGGCGTTCGGGCTTGGCTTTGGGCCGGACCCGCGGGCGGTCGCGATCCTGCACGGCCACTACAAGCCGGAGGATCGCACGCCTGCCCGCATGAAGATGGCCGAAGTGCCGGTGGGCGCTGATCTGATCGAGAACCCGGTGTCGAAAGCGCCGGGCTTTCGGGTTCAGAACGTCTTTGTGATGGCGGGCGTGCCATCGATCATGAAGGCGATGTTCGATGGCGTGGCCGGCGGCTTGACCGGGGGCACGCCGGTGCTCGCCCGCACGGTTGCCTGCACGCTCGGCGAAGGGTTGATCGCAGCCGACCTCGGCCGGTTGCAAGACCAGCACCCGGATGTCGACATCGGCAGCTACCCCTGGTTCCGCAACGGCCAGCACGGCACCAGCTTGGTCGCGCGGGGAACTGATCCGGCGGAACTCGATCAAATCGTCCAAGGCCTCACCGCGCTGATCGAAGCGCATGGCGGGGTCGCGACGATCGAAACCCTGTCTTAAGCGCGACGGCGGTCGAGCACGAGGTAGAGGGCGAGGGCTGCGGTCTGCACCGCGATCTGCAGCCACAGCATGGCGGCGTGGCCGTAGCCGAGGCCAATCCCAACCAGGGCTTGCACGCCAAACCCAGCGCCAAACACCGCCATGTTGAGGGCGGTGTTGACCCGTCCGGCCGTGTCGGCTGCAAAGCGCTGGGTCAGCAGCGGGTAGCCGAGGATCGTCTGCACGCCGAGCAGCACGTAGCAGAACCACAGAAGGGCCGGTGCCGTGGTCACCCCCAGCGCCAGCGGTATCTCGATTACAATGAACCCAGCACAGGCGAGCGCGAACAGGGTTTCAATCCGCACACCTGCGCGCAGCAATCGGTCCGCCAACACCCCGCCGAGGCCGTAGCCCGGGATGATCGCGACCGACATCCAGAACAGCACATCGGCCATCGCGCGCCGGTCTAGGCCCGCGACATCGGTGAGCCAGGGCGCGGCCCACAGGCTTTGGTACGCCAGCATGGCGCCATGGGTGGTGGCGGTGACCGGGGCGACCGCCCAGAAGATCCGGGAGGTGATAATCCGGCGCACGGCGGCTGCCTCAACGCTGAGCGAGCGCGGCGGTGGGCGCGGCGCGTCTGGCACCGTCAGCCATTGCCAGAGCGAGACCGTCAGGGTCGCCCCCGCCAGCACCAGGAACACCATGCGCCAGCCCTGGGCATCGGCCAGGTGCTGGGCCGGGATGGTGCCGAGGGCAGCACCGAGGCCACCGAACGCCATCAACACCCCGTTGGCGAGCGGCAGGCGGGCAGGGGGCCAGGTCTCCACGTTCGCTTTGAACGCCGCCATCAGGCAGGCGGCGACCCCAACGCCGATGATCGCGCGGGCGAGTGTCAGCGTGCCGGCATCGTCTGCCAGTG
>JAAFHH010000407.1 GCA_013297545.1 Alphaproteobacteria bacterium | reverse complement strand
CGGCGTGTTGCCGGAATCCGAGCTTGAGCGCGACCCGACGCGGCCTCTCAATTAGGTGCGAGCCATGAAAGCAGTGGTGATTGTTCGCCTGAAGCACGGCGTGCTGGACCCGCAAGGCCAGGCGACTGGCAATGCACTCCGCGGCCTTGGCTTCCAAGGTGTGGGCGAGGTGCGTCAGGGCAAGCGGATCGAGATCGAACTCTCCGGCACTGACAAGGACGCAGCACGCGCCGAGGTCGACCGGATGTGCCGCACGTTGCTGGCGAACCCGGTGGTGGAAACCTGGTCGATCGAGATCGAGGGCTGATCCCGTGCGGGCCGCCATCGTCGTCTTCCCCGGCACCAACCGCGAGCGCGATGCCGCCCGTGCCCTCGCCCGCGCTGGTGCTACGCCGGTCATGGTTTGGCACAAGGATACTGATCTGCCGCCAGCCGATCTGATCGTGCTGCCCGGTGGCTTTGCCTTTGGTGACTATCTGCGCACGGGTGCCATTGCCGCCCACTCGCCGGTCATGCGCGAAGTGGTCGCGGCCGCCGGGCGCGGGGTGCTGGTGCTCGGCATGTGCAATGGCTTCCAGATCCTGTGTGAAGCGGGTCTGCTGCCGGGCGTGCTGATGCGCAACACCTCACTCAAGTTCGTCTGCCGCAGTGTCACGCTTGAGGTGGCGGCGACCGACACGCCGTTCACCCGCCGATACACGGTTGGCCAAACGCTCGACGTGCCGGTGGCCCACGGCGAGGGCAATTGGCAGGGCGATGATGCGACCGTGGCCGCACTCGAAGCCGGCAACCGGATTATCTTCCGCTACGCCGATGCCCGCACCGTCAACGGCAGCTTGGGCGAGATCGCGGGCAGCTGTTCGGTGAACCGCCGGGTGCTGGGCTTGATGCCGCACCCAGAAAACGCCGTCGACCCGCTGACCGGATCGACCGATGGCGCGGCCCTGTTCCAAGCTGCGGTGGAGGCGGCGTGATGGATACCACCCGTCCCGCAACCGCCCGCGATGCCGCTGAGTTCGGCCTGAAGCCGGATGAATGGCAGCGCATCGTCGCGAGCCTGGATCGCGTGCCGAACCTGACCGAACTCGGCATCTTTTCGGTGATGTGGTCGGAGCACTGCTCCTACAAATCGTCGAAGAAGCACTTGATGGGTCTGCCGACCTCCGGCCCACGGGTGATCCACGGTCCGGGCGAGAACGCCGGTGTCGTCGACATCGGCAACGGCGACGCCGTGGTGTTCAAGATCGAAAGCCACAACCACCCGTCCTTCATCGAACCCTATCAGGGGGCGGCGACCGGGGTTGGCGGCATCATGCGCGACGTGTTCACCATGGGTGCCAGGCCGATCGCGAACCTGAACGCGCTGCGCTTCGGCGATCCCAGCCACCCGCGCACCAAAAGCCTGATGGCCGGCGTGGTCGCGGGCATTGGCGGCTACGGCAACTCGTTTGGCGTGCCGACGGTCGGCGGCGAGACCCAGTTCCACCGGGCCTACAACGGCAACATCCTGGTCAACGCCATGTGCGTTGGCATCGCGCGCACGGACCGGATTTTCACCGCTGCTGCCTCCGGCATTGGCTCGACCGTCATGTACCTCGGCGCCAAGACCGGGCGGGATGGCATCCATGGTGCCACCATGGCATCAGCCGAATTCACCGAGGATGCGGATGCCAAGCGGCCAACCGTGCAGGTTGGTGACCCGTTTACCGAAAAGCTGCTGCTCGAAGCCTGCCTGGAGTTGATGGCGACGGGTGCGATCATCGCGATCCAGGATATGGGGGCGGCCGGTCTCACCTCCTCCTCGGTCGAGATGGCGGGCAAGGGCGGGCTTGGCATCAGCCTGGATCTCTCCTCCGTGCCGACGCGCGAAGCCGGCATGACCGGTTATGAGATCATGCTGTCCGAAAGCCAGGAACGCATGCTGGTGATCCTGAAGCCCGGCCGGGAAGCCGAGGCGCAGGCGATTTTTGGCAAGTGGGAACTGGATTGTGTCGCAATCGGCACGATCACCGACACGGGCCGCATCGTTCTGCACCATGGTGGGGTGACGGTGTGCGACTTACCGCTGGAACCGCTGATCCACCAGGCGCCACTCTACGACCGGCCCTGGGTCCCGACCCCGCCGCGCGCGGTGCTGGAGGCGGGCGTGCAGCCGGAACCGTTGCTCGCAAGCCTCACCAAACTGCTCAGTAGCCCCGATGGTGCCTCCAAGCGTTGGATCTGGGAACAGTACGATCACTTGATCGGTGGCAACACGATCCGCCGGCCGGGCGGCGATGCGGCTGTCGTACGCTTGGATGATGGTCCGAAGGGCTTGGCGATCACGACCGATTGCAACCCGCACTATTGCTTGGCGGACCCGGTGCTGGGCGGCATGCAGGCAGTTGCGGAATGCTATCGCAACCTCTCGGCCGTTGGCGCGGAACCGCTGGCGCTGACCGACAATCTGAACTTCGGCAATCCCGAACGGCCGGAGATCATGGGCCAGATCGTCGGCTGCTTGCAGGGCATCGGCCAGGCCGCCTTGGTGCTGGGCACGCCGATCGTCTCCGGCAATGTCTCGCTCTACAACGAGACCAGCGGCCAGGCGATCTTGCCGACGCCGGTGGTGGGGGCGGTTGGTTTGCTGCCCGATGTTGCAGTGGCCGGCACCTCTGCCCTCTCCGCCCCGGGCTTGACCTTGATGCTGGTCGGCAAGACCAGCGGCTGGCTTGGTGCGTCGGCCTATGCGCGCACGATCCTCGGCACCGAAGACGGCGCCCCGCCGCCGGTCGACCCGCAGGTGGAGTTGCGCCACGGCACCTTCGTGCGCAGCCTGGTGCGCGACCAGCTGATCGCCGCTGCCCACGACCTCGCCGAGGGTGGGTTGCTGGTGGCCCTCGCCGAGATGTGTCTGGCCGGCGGCATGGGTGCCTCGATCGCCCTGCCGGACGGGCCGGCCCACGCGATCGCGTTCGGCGAAGACCAGGGCCGCTACTTGATCGCCACCGCCGCACCAGACGCGGTGATCGCGCGCTGCAACGGCGTGCCGCTCGTGCGCCTCGGCACCAGCGGCGGCGATGCGTTGACAGTGACGGGTCACGGGTCCACCTCTGTTGCAGCGTTGCGCGCCGCACATGACGGCTGGCTGCCAGCGTTCATGGACGCGGGCTAGAAGGAACGACACCGATGGCGATGGATGCGGGCGAAATCGAACGGCTGATCCGCGATGCGTTTCCAGACGCCCAGGTCGCGATCGAAGATCTGCGCGGTGATGGCGACCACTACGCCGCCCACGTGATCACCAGCGCCTTCAAAGGCCGCTCGCGCGTCCAACAACACCAGATGGTCTATGCGGCGCTGAAGGGCCGCATGGGCAATGAACTGCATGCGCTGGCGCTGCAAACCGCAGCCCCGCAAGACTAGGAGTGACGATCATGGCTGACAGTCCCATCATCGAGCGGATCAAGGGCGACCTCGCCGCCAACGACATCGTACTCTACATGAAGGGCACGCCGGTGTTCCCGCAGTGTGGCTTTTCCGCCACTGTGGTGCAGGTGCTCACGCACTTGGGTGTGAAGTTCAAGGGCATCAACATCTTGGAAGATGCTGAACTGCGCCAGGGCATCAAAGACTTCACCAACTGGCCGACCATCCCGCAGCTCTATGTGAAGGGCGAATTTGTCGGCGGTTGCGACATCGTGCGCGAGATGTACCAGTCCGGCGAGTTGATGGA
>JAAFHH010000406.1 GCA_013297545.1 Alphaproteobacteria bacterium | reverse complement strand
GGATAATCCTCGCTCGGGTGGCGGACATCGGCCAGCTGCGCGCCATGGCGCTTGGCGGCGGCGACTACATCTGGCAGGTCGGTCAGCTTGGTGTGCAGGCCGGAGGCGAGGTCGTAGCCCGCCTCAATCGCTTGTACGAGCAGGGCTTGCCAATCGGCCCCAATAAAGCCGCCGCGGTTGGCGACGCCGAGGATCAAGGTTTTGGCCCCCTTGGCGCGGCCTTCTTCCAGGGTGACATCAGGCAGGCCCAAGTCGGCCTGGCAGTTCGGCAGCCGCATCTGGCCGACGCACCAGTCCGGGCGCCATTGCGCAATGCCTTGCGCGGTCTTCGCCGCAAGCTGATCCGGCGCATCGCCGAGGAACAAAACGTAGTTGCGCTTGATGTCCATGGTCGCGATCTCCCCCCAGGCGAAACGGCAGCGATCCTGCCCGGATGGCGCAAGCCAGGCAAGCGCATTGCGCCTCTGGACGCCTGCGCTGCGATACGCCTACGGTCCGGGATGATCTGAAACGCTGAACGCGGAGCCAACCCATGCCCGATGCCGCTCGCCCCGAACCCGTGGTCCCGGAGCCGCCGAAGCCCGCCCCATTCCTGGCGCGGCCAGAACTGATCGGCAATTTCGGCATGGTCGCGACCACCCACTGGATCGCGAGCCAAGTTGGCATGGGCGTGCTGGAACGCGGCGGCAATGCGTTCGATGCTGCTGTCGCCGTCGGCTTCGTGTTGCACGTGGTGGAACCGCACCTCAATGGCCCGGGCGGCGAAGTGCCGGTGCTGTTCCACGCGGTCACCGATGGCCCGAACGAGGTGCGCGCCCTCTCCGGCCAAGGCGTTGCCCCCGCTGGTGCCACCATCGACCACTACAAGGCGCTCGGCCTCGACATCGTGCCGGGCACCGGCATGCTGGCGGCGACCGTGCCGGGTGCGTTCGATGCCTGGATGCTGCTGCTGCGCGATTACGGCACCTGGCGTGTGGAAGAAGTGCTGGAGCCGGCGATCCACTACCTGGAACACGGCGCACCCTTAGTCTCGCGCGTTACCGGCACGATCTCGTCAGTCGCCGACTTGTTCCGCACCAAGTGGCCAACCTCGGCTGAGATCTGGCTGCCGCAGGGCGACGTGCCGGTCGCGGGCGAGATGTTCCGCAATCCCACCCTCGCGGCTGTCTGGCTGCGCATCGTGCGCGAAGCAAAGACCGGGCGCGGCCGGGAAGCGGATATCGATGCGGCCCGCCGGATCTGGCGCGAAGGCTTCGTCGCGGACGCGATCGATCGCTACGTCAGCACAACGGACGTGTGGGACAACTCAGGCCGTGAAAACCGCGGTGTGCTGACCGGTCAAGACATGGCCCAGTGGCAGGCGCGCTATGAGGACCCGGTCTCCCTCGATTACCACGGCCACACGGTGTTCAAGTGCGGGCCGTGGAGCCAGGGGCCAGTGTTCTTGCAGCAGCTGGCCCTGCTCAAAGGCTTCGACATCGGCGCGATGGACACAACGGGCCCCGACTTCGTGCACACCGTGATCGAGGCGATGAAGCTCGCCTTCGCGGACCGCGATGGCTTCTACGGCGACCCGGATTTCATCGACGTGCCGCTCGATGTGCTGCTCGGCGAAGACTACAACGCTGCCCGCCGCCAGCTGATCGCGCAAGAGGCAAGTCTGGAGAACCGCCCGGGTACCGCCGCCAACAAGATCGGCTGGGCCGATCCGAACGCGGTTGCCCGCGGCAAGCGCGCCCCGGAATTCGCGTTCTCCGCCCTGGGGGAACCCACCGTGCGGCGCGATGGCGCCACCGGTGGGGATACCTGCCACATCGACATCATCGATCGCTGGGGCAACATGGTCTCCGCCACGCCCTCGGGCGGCTGGCTGCAATCGTCGCCCAGCATCCCGGGGTTGGGGATGTGCCTCGGCAGCCGGGCGCAGATGTTCTTTCTCGACCCAACCTCGCCCTCCGCGCTCGCCCCGCGCCGTCGGCCGCGTTCAACCCTCACGCCATCCTTCGCGACGCGCGACGGCAAACCCTACCTCGCCTTCGGCACGCCGGGCGGCGACCAGCAGGACCAGTGGTCGCTGGTGTTCTTCCTGCGCCACGTTCATCACAAGCTGAACCTGCAACAGGCGATCGAAGCGCCGATGATGACCTCCGAACACTGGGCGAATTCTTTCTGGCCGCGCGCGGCGAAGCCTGGGCGGTTGTTGTTGGAAAGCCGGTTCCCGGCGGCAACGGTCGCGGAGCTGCAACGCCGTGGGCACTTGGTCGAGCTGGTCGACCCCTGGTCGCTCGGGCGCCTGTCAGCGGCAAGTAAGGTCGGCTCGACCTTGCGGGCGGGCGCCAACCCGCGCGGCGCGCAGGGCTACGCGGTCGGGCGCTAAGCCGCCGCGATCAGCTTAGCGGCGATCTCTTCCGCGGAGGTTGCAAGCCACGTCGTGTTGGCGCGCAGCAGCACGCGCTCCCCCACGGTCTCGCCCAGCGCGAGGCCGGCAGCTTTGGCGTTCGCCACGAACTCCGCGGCGGGGCGCTTCGGCGTCAGCCAGCGGGTGTTGGTGCGCGCGTCGCCGATCCGTTCGACCGTGAGGGACGGCGCGTTCGCCAGCAGCGCATCCAGCTGATCCAGCATCGCGAACGCTGCCACCCACTGCGGCTCCAGCGCGGGCAACTCGGCCGACACCACGGCTGCCAGCGGCCAGAGCTGCGGCAATGCTCCGCCGTGGCGACGGCGGTCGTGTTCGATGCCGTCGAGCAATGCGGCGGACCCCGCCAGCGCGGCACCGAAGGGCAGACCGAACAGCTTCCACAGCGACACGTACACCGTGTCGTAGGGGGTAGCGAACGCGGCCATCGACACGCCCTCGGCCGCAGCGGCGATTGACAGGCGCGCACCGTCGAGGTGCAGGCCGAGGCCAGCCGCGCGGGCCGTCGCTTCCACCTCAACACGTTCCGCCCGCGGGATCGCGGCGTTGCGCAAGCGGCGCACCGGCGTTTCAACCGAGACGGCGCCGAGCGCTTGGGCGACCCGGCCGGTCGCGGCTTGGGTGATCGCGTCGGTGATCGCCGCTGCCGCGAACCCGGCCCCGGTCGATGGTGCTGGCACCAAGGTGAGGCCGCCAACGCTGGCCGCCGCATCGCCCACATCGTTCAGCACGTGGCTGTCCGGGTGCACCAACACGCGCCGCGCGTGGCGCTGGCACAGGCGGTCGAGTGCGAGCAGATTGGCGAGGCTGCCGGTTGCGAACAGCACCGCGCGCTCCTTGCCCAAGGCCTTGGCGAGCGCTGCCTCGCAATTCTGTACCACCGCGCCGATGCCGTAGCTGTCCGGCGTGGCGAGATCAGCGCTCGCGGCCGCCAGGCGTGCCACGTAGCCGTGCGGATCGTGCCACGGCCCGTCGACGTCGAGGCGGATCATTGTTCCCGGCCGACGTGGGCGGACCCGGGCAAGCCTTCGCGCCGGGCGAGTTCATCCCACACTTCCTGGGGGTCGAGCCCGGCATCGGCCCACAGCACGAGGAGGTGATACAGCAGATCGGCACTTTCGGCCGCGAGCCGGCCCTTCTTGCCGCGCACGGCTTCGATCACAGCCTCCACGGCTTCCTCGCCCACTTTCTGGGCGATCTTGTGGGTGCCGCGGGCGAACAGCTTGGCGGTGTAGCTGGTCTCCGGGTCCGCACCCTTGCGGGAGAGGATCGTCGCGTAGAGCTGGTCCAGGGTGTGGGTGGT
>JAAFHH010000404.1 GCA_013297545.1 Alphaproteobacteria bacterium | reverse complement strand
GTCGAGGAGAAGATGCAGTCGGGCTTTGTCTTCCGCAACCCGAACGAGAAGGGCCGCTGCGGGTGCGGCGAATCCTTCCACGTCTGAGCCGAGGCAGCTGGTGGCGACTGTAGCCGAAAGAACCGCAACCGCGGGCCGGGTTGCCGCGTGCTGGTCGTGTCGCGGCCCGCTCGCCAACGCGGGCACAGCGTTTTGCGAAACCTGTGGCACCATCCAGCCGCCGGCGCCGGTCGACCATTTCGTGCGCCTGGGTCTCCAGCCGGGCTTCGCGGTTGATCGGACTGCCCTCGACCACGCCTATTTCGACTGGGCGCGCCGCCTGCATCCGGACCGGTTTGCGTCTGCGAGCGCGCGCGAGCGGCAATTCTCCCAAAGCCATGCGGTCAGCCTCAATGAGGCTTACGAGGTTCTGAAAGATCCGCTGCGTCTGGCGGGCTATCTCTTGACCCTCGCAGGCCGGGCTGGACCGGAGCACGAACGCACGGTGCAAGACCCGGTGCTGCTGATGGAAGCGATGGAACAGCGCGAGGCGCTGGAAGACGCAGCCGATCTGGCGGCCGTCGACGCCTTGGCGGCGGGTCAGCGGCACGAGCGTGCCTCGTGCCTGACCGCACTCGCGGCTGCGTTTGGTGCCGGTGACCTTGCGACGGCCGAACGCTTGACGCTCCGCCTCAAGTACCTCGCCAAGTACGGCGATGAGATCAGGCTCAGACGCATGCGCCTGGCCATGTCGGCCTGAGACGCATCCGATGCTGCTGCAGCTGCACGAACCCGGCGAGACGCCAGACCCGCACCAGCGCGAGCGTGGCATTGCGGTTGGCATCGACCTCGGCACCACCAATTCCGTGGTCGCAATCGCCCGCAATGGGGTCGCCGAAGTGCTGCGCGACGCGCGCGGGCAGGCGATTGTGCCCTCCGTCGTGGCCTATCTGCCGGGCGAAGACGGCGCGATTGTGGGCGAACTCGCCCGGCGCGTGCTGCTCGATGAACCGGATGCGGTGATCGCTTCGGTCAAGCGGCTGATGGGCCGCGGGGTTGAAGATTTGCAGCGGTTGGGCGGCGCGCTGCCGTTCATGCTCGCGCCAGAACAGCCGGGTGGCATGGTGCGCTTGACCGCTGGCGGCCGAGTGCTGACCCCCGTCGACGTCAGCGCGGATATCTTGACGGCCCTGGTTGCCCGCGCCGCCCAAGCGCTCGGTCAGCCGGTGGACCGGGCCGTGATCACGGTGCCGGCCTATTTCGACGACGCCGCGCGTGCCGCCACCCGCGATGCTGCCCGGGTTGCTGGCATTGAGGTGCTGCGGCTCGTCAACGAGCCGACGGCGGCGGCGCTCGCCTACGGGCTCGACCGCGCGGCGGAGGGCATCTACGCGGTCTACGACCTCGGTGGCGGCACCTTCGACGTCTCGATCCTGCGCCTGCAGCAGGGTGTGTTCCAAGTGCTGGCGACCGGCGGCGATGCCGCACTCGGCGGCGATGACTTTGACCATGCGGTTGCGTCCCACTTTCTGGCCGGGCGCACCAACCTCTCCAGTGCGGCGGTCAAGCAGGCGCTCGCGACCGCGCGGCTCGCCAAGGAATGCTTGTCCGAGCAAGAGAATGGCCAATGGTGGCTGGAGATCGAGGGCGAACGCATCGCGTGCCCGCTCGACCGGGCTGGGTTTGAAGCACTGATCCAGCCGCTGGTCCAACGCACGCTCACCTTGGTGTCCGGCGTGATCGCGGACGCTAAGCTCGACCCGCACGACATCGCGGGTGTCGTCCTGGTCGGTGGCTCGACGCGAGTACCCCTGGTCCGCCGAGCGGTTGCGGCCCTGTTTGGGCGGCCACCGTTGGCCGACATCGACCCCGATCTGGTTGTCGCCATGGGGGCGGCCTTGCAGGCCGAAGCGCTGACCGGCGGGTCCGACACGCTGCTGCTCGACGTGCTGCCGCTGTCGCTCGGCATCGAGACCATGGGCGGCATCGTCGAGAAGGTGATTGATCGCAACACGCCGATTCCGGTCGCCCGCGCGCAGGAATTCACCACGTTTCAAGATGGCCAGACCCTGATGGCGATCCACGTCGTCCAGGGCGAACGCGAGACGGTGGATGCCAACCGCAGCCTCGCGCGCTTCGTGCTCTCGGGCATTCCGCCGATGGTGGCGGGTGCGGCACGCATTCGCGTTGAATTCGCGGTCGACGCCGATGGCCTGCTCACCGTGCAAGCCCGCGAAGCAACGACCGGCGTCGTGGCGCACACGGAAGTGAAGCCATCCTACGGCCTCGATGACGACACCATGGCGCGCATGTTGCGCGACAGCCTCGAGAACGCCCGCGGCGACATGGAGCGCCGCCTGCTGATCGAAGCGCGCGTCGAAGCCGAACGGGTGGTCAACGCACTGAACGCCGCGATGAAGGTGGATGCCGCCTTGCTGGAGCCAGGGGAAGTGGTGCAGCTGGACAGGGCCCGCGCCGCGACCGTGGCCGCGATTGCCGGCACCGACCGTGACCGTATCAGCCTTGCGGTGCAGGATCTGGAAGCCGCGAGTGCGGCCTTCGCCCAGCGCCGCATGGACCACGCCTTCGGCGCTGCCCTCACGGGTCGCGCCATCGACCAGGTGGCAGCAGCCCTGCCGCAATCCTAAAGCCAACCGGAGACCCGACCTATGCCGAAGATCACCTTCATCGACCGCGATGGCGCCCGCATCGACGTTGACGCGCCCAATGGCCTGTCGGTGCTGGAGATCGCGCACAAGAACAAGATCGACCTCGAAGGGGCCTGCGAAGGCAGCCTGGCCTGCTCGACGTGCCACGTCGTCGTTGATCCGGATCACTACGACCGCCTGGCCGAGGCGAGCGAGGACGAGGAAGACATGCTCGACCTCGCCTTCGGCCTCACGCACACCTCGCGCCTCGGCTGCCAGATCATCATGTCCGACAAGCTCGACGGCCTGGTCGTCTCGCTGCCCGCCGCCACCCGCAACATGATGGTGGATAAATGAGCCGTTCCCTGCGCTGGACTGACGTCCACGACATCGCGATTGGCCTCGAGGATGCTCATCCCGATGCCGATATCGTGAACCTGCGCTTCACCGATCTGCACCGCTGGGTGCGCGAGCTTGAGGGGTTCGATGACGACCCCAACCGCTCCAACGAAAAGATCCTCGAAGCGATCCAGATGGCGTGGCTGAAGGAACGGGAGTGATCGGCCAGATCAGCCGCACCGCCGCCGCGGCGGCCCTCGCGCTGATCGGCCCGGTTGTCTATTTCTCGCCCACCAGCCTGGCGGTGGTGGTGCCGCTCGCAGCCCTGCTGCTGCTGGCTGCCGTGCCGCGGGGCGGGCTGTGGCGCGATGCCAAGCCGCTGGTCCTGATCGCAGCCCTGGTGCTGGCGGCTGCGTTCATCGCGGTGCCCGGCGCACTCCGGCCCGACTGGGCGTTGGAGCGCAGCCTGCGCTTGGTTCCAGAAGCCGTGGCGATGGTGCTGCTGATCGTGCTGCTGCCGCGCTTCGGTCGCGCTGGCGGGACGGCAGTTGCTGCGGGCTTTGGCGTTGGCGCGGCCGTGGCGCTGGCAGACCTCGCACTCGGCGGTGCCTTGAGTGGTTGGGCACGCAGCCACGCCGATCTGCAGTCGATCCGGATTTCCTACAGCCGCGGCGCGGTCGCGCATGCGCTGCTGCTGACGCCGCTCGTCTGGTGGCTGTGGCGGGAACGGGCGCGCGCTGCGTGTCTCGCCTTCCTGCTGCCTGGCATCGCTGC